>WFZU01000102.1 GCA_015489405.1 Bacteroidales bacterium | reverse complement strand
GCTCATCTGGGACGGCAAAGACCAATGGGGCGAAGAAATGCCCCCCGGCAGCTATTTCCTCTATGCCATCGCCGACGGACAGAAGATTTTTGCTGCGAAGGTGGTGAAGAAGTAGCTTGTCAGAGCAATAAAAGATTACAGCCCCGGATATCGCTGTGGTCGAAGCGTCCGAGGACTTCGAAAGCTCCGCCCGGGAGACTCCTGCCGATATCTTGCGTGGCAATAAAAGAACAGGAATAGATATTGGCGAGGTCTATCACATTGATGCCACCTTGTCGGGAAGCTGTGGTAAGTTGCAGGGGGTCGTTGGGGTCCCGTATTAAGATTTTCATCCAGGGCGGGCTGCGAAAAATATTGTCCCCTTGGGAATAGGCTTGGGAAAGCAATTCGGTCATCCCGTATTCGGAATGAATATCCGGGACATTAAAACCTTGCTTCAAAATCGAATGCAGTTCTTCCTTTATCATTTCTTTGCGACGTCCTTTCATGCCGCCGGTCTCCATTACGGTGATACCGGACAAATCCAATGGGAATTTTTCTGCAAAATCCAGCAGGGCAAAAGAAACCCCAATCAGGATGCAAGGAATCTTTCGTGTTTGTATGCTTTGCAGGAGACGGGCAAGTTCGCCTTCATGGCTGAGGAAAAAACCGCTTTGCGAAAACCGGCTGACTTGTATCAGTTCGTGCAACATATAGACCAGCGAAGCATCTTGGCGTTCGAGGTAGGAGGGGAGTAGTGCCAGGAAACAGTAGTTTTCCGGATTCCCGTAAAAATGTTGAAATGCCCTCAAAAAACTTTTGCGATAGAGATTGAGGTCTGCCACATAATGCCGGCTGCTGTCCATGCCGCTTGTCCCGCTGCTGCGGAAAATTTTTTGTGCCGTCTTTTGTTTGTGGAGAATCTTATGGGATTTGAAAAATTCTATGGGCATGAAAGGAATCTTGCGAAAATCATCGACCGCCTCCGGCGAAATGCGAAGATAGTCCACAAAATCCCTGTACACCTCCGTATGCCGGTATTGATAACGAAATATTTGGAGAGCCAGCCGCTTGAAATCTTCTCCGGAAGATATTTCAAATATACGATTTATATCCGGGATTTCGTTATGCATTGCAGATAGTGTTTTTTCATATCATAAAATTTATACTTTTGCATCCTGATGCGTACAAAAAGTTTTGCAAATATCGTAATATTTTTCGTTGTGCTGTTGCTTATTTTCAGCCGTTGCCGGAAAACGGAAAAATATCCGGTGGAGCCGGTTATCGCTTTTCAAAAATTCACTCCTTTCGATACGGTAACGCAGCATCTCAACGGACAAACATATTTATATTTTATGCGTGGTGTATTGCAGTTTTCATTCACCGACGGAGACGGGGATCTGGGAGTGGAGACGGACAGCAATACTACCGGAGGCTTTGCCAATCTTTTTATTACCTATTACGAAATACAAAACAAGGATACCGTGCAGGTTCCTATGACTTATTATGACAACGAAACGCATACCTATGACACGATGACCTACAACTCGGTCATTCCCAATCTTACTCCGGAATATGCCAACGGCAACGGAATCAAAGGGGAAATCAGCGATACGCTATTCTTGCTTTCGGCTTCTTCTTATGATACCATAATGTTTGAGGTGTACGTGAAAGACCGGAAAGAGCATGAGAGCAACCATTTCTTTACGCCCTACATTGTCCGCCGGATAAAATATTAGAAAAAACTCGAAGGTTTGCGGTGATAATCGAAGGTCATCCCGTCAAAAAAACGTTTGGTTTTCCGGGCAAGGTACAGAAAGACTTCCATATGCGGATTTTTTTCCAAATGGTATAAGGCTGCCGGTTTGCCTTGGCATGCATCGGCGAGCAAAATGTGGAAGGTGAAATTGTGTTTCCGTAACCAATGATATGCTTTGACATCCTTGGAAATAGCCGCATCCAAAGCTGCCAAATCCGGATATTTATTATTCAGAAGCCATTGCACGGCATCGTCGCTGCCTCTGATGGCACTTGCGAAAGCAGCCAGTTCGGGATAGCCGTTTTCCAGCAGCCAGGTCAGGATTTTTTGATTCCCCTGAATCGCTTCCGCTAAGGCAATGATTATCTTCGGAGGGTATTTCAGAAAGTTCATAGGATCAATTTTTAATACACTTCTGCATGTAAATTTTGTTGATTCATAAATGAGGCAATCCCTTGCAATTCTTCACGGCTTACTTTTGTCAAGCCTGTCGCCGGCGTATCGCGGTCGATAGAGTAGAGGAGGATTTTTTTCGCTTGTATTTCCAGATAAGCATCCCGCAGGGCTTTCAGTTCGCCGGGGAGCGTATTGTCTATGACGTGTCCTTGGTATTCCCCGCGGAGAATCATAGTTTGGATAATTTGTTGTCCGTCAAATCGTTTGATATTGGTAATAATATCCCTGATTTGATGTTTTCCGAGCGATTGGTTGATGATTTCGTAGGTGGATTGCACTGCCGAGTCAAGTTTCAATACGTTGTTGTCCACTTTTTGCAGGGCTTCAAAGACGGCTTCTTTATGCAGCATGGTTGCATTGGAAAGGACGCTTACTTGGGAGTCCGGTGCGTATTTATCCCGCAGGGACAAAGTTTGATCAATGATCCATGCAAAAGCAGGGTGGATGGTTGGCTCTCCATTGCCTGCGAAAGTAATATTGTCGGGGCTTTTATCAGCGGATTTGAGCCGGATAAGTTTCTTTTCCAGTTCACGGATTACGGTTTCCCGGTCCACCAATTGAATTTTTGTCTTCATATCTTTACGTGTCCAGCCGCATTCGCAATAGATGCAATTGTAATTGCAAAATTTGGAAGTCGTCGGAAGCAGGTTGATGCCCAAAGAACTGCCCAAACGTCTACTTTGTACAGGACCAAAGATAATATCATCAAAAAGGAAAGTTGCCATGCACTTTTTTTAGCCGCAAAGCTAATACAAATCCCTTTATCGTTCCGCTTATTTTCAGGAGAAGAAAAGATTTCTTGACTGTGCCGAAAATATGTGTAAATTTGTGGTTTCAAAAAAATATATATGCGTTACACTATTTGGATGATATTGTTTCTGGTTGTTAGCCTGTCGGCAAATATTTATTCACAGCGGATAGCCGCATTTTCCACGGATCGTCAGGATGCCATATTGGAGATGCAGGATTATATCGGAAAAATAAATAATAAGAAATTGCGGAAGGAAATAACTCCTTTGGTGGAAGCGATAGTCAGTCATTGGGAGGAAGGCATCATCCCGGATACGGTCAAGGACGATGTGATCCGCAATGCCAATGTGATGTTGGACCGGAAATTGAAAAATTATCCTCATTTGTATTTATATTTACGGGATATAGATTTGATGATCGGCAAAAATATTCCGGCGAGAGCCTATTATATTTGGAATCACACCTACGACAGTTTGCTGCGTAACCGGAAACGAACGAAACCGATCCTGAAATTTTTGCGTTTTTCATTAGACTTTTTTGAAAATAATGCTCTGTATAAATCCCGTTTTGTAACGTGGAAGGTGGATGACAGTCCATACACTTTTGTCAAAGACTCCACCATGAAAATTGTTTTTGATAAGGTGAAACTCACTTGCTATGCACACAAAGACAGCTCGGTCATTTACAATACGTACGGGGTTTATTCTCCGTTGGAGAAAAAATTTTACGGACGGGGAGGAAAATTGCTGTGGACGCGAGCGGGTTTTGCGCCGGATACAGTGTATGCCGAACTGGGAGCTTACGAGATATCTGCCAGCTTGGCGACTTTTCATGTGGATACGGTCAATTTTTATCATAAACGTTATTGGGACTATCCACTATTGGGAAGTTTGACGGAAAAGGTGAAAGCCAATTCCGGTGTTGAGAAAGCCACTTTCCCGCGTTTTCAATCTTTTGAAGCGGTACATAAAATAGATTCTTTGTTCCGGGGAATCTCATATCGCGGGGGGATTGAAATCAGAGGCTCTAAAATGTTGGGAAAAGGGACAGACGATCAGTTGGCGGAGGTGAAAGTTTTCAACGGAGACTCCCTTTTTATGGATATAAAATCTAAAAATTTCCTGATTCGCAAAGACCGTTTGGCGGCTTCGAGTGCTTCGGTGAAAATCAAGGTCGGTAATGACTCCATTTATCATCCGGCTATCCGTATGAATTATGTGGACAAGGGGCATGAGTTTGCTTTTGTCCGTCTGGGGAAGGGGGTTGCGCAAAGTCCGTTTATCAATACCTTGCAAAAAGTGAATATGTACACGGAGGCTATCCATTGGACGCAAGATTCTTCCGTGATGAAGTTTGAAATGACCAAAGGAATCACCGGACGTAGTCAGGCGCTTTTGGAATCCCAGGATTTTTTCTCCGAAGACCGTTTCTACAAGTTGCAAGGGCTGGATGAACAAAATCCGTTGCTGATGTTGAGTAAATATACCGATAAGACCGGCGACCGGAATATCGCTATTCAACAATTGGTTGAATATACCGGTTATCCTTCCAATCAATTGATATTGTTGATGTTAAGTCTGGCGAAGCACGGATTTGTTGTGTATAATCCGGATACCCGTATGGTCTCGGTCAAAGATAAAACCTTCCACTATATCGATGCTTTCAATAAAAAGACGGATTATGATGTCCTGCAATTCAATTCGGAGACCTACGGGAGTGCCAATGCGGTGTTGTCGTTGGATAGTCTTTCGCTGCATTTGTTCGGAGTGCCTGTCGTAGCTTTGAGCGACAGTCAAAAAGTTTTTGTCTATCCTGCCTCCAAGGAACTGTATCTCAGACGCAATCGTGATTTTGATTTTTCCGGAAGAGTGAGTGCGGGACGTTTTGATTATTATACGAAAGATTCGAAATTCTCTTATAACCGTTTTAAATTCGATATGCCTACCATTGATTCAATGGCATTTTCGGTGAAGAGTTTTGATTCGGACTCCACCGGCATAGAGAAGGATGTCAAAGTGAAGAACGTCTTGTCGGATATTTCCGGCGTCCTGCTGATTGATGACCCTAACAATAAATCGGGCATCAAAGACATCAAAGGCTACCCGATTTTTACCAGTGAGAAAGAATCTTTTGTCTATTACGACAGCCCGGAGATATATAACGGGGTATATTCGCGGGACCATTTTTTCTTTTATGTGTATCCGTTTACGGTGGATTCATTGGACGACTTTGTAACCTCCAGTATGAAGTTTAAGGGCTATCTCTCATCCGGCGGGATGTTGCCGGATATTGAGGAGACACTTAGTGTGCAGGAAGATTATTCCCTGGGTTTCAAGTCGAAAACTCCCCCCGAAGGCTATCCCGTCTATGACAGTCTGGGAACTTTGTTTGGAGAGATTTCGTTGAGTAATAAGGGAATGAAGGGAAGCGGCTCCATCGCCTATCTGACATCTACTTCTTGGGCGGACACGATTTTGATGTTTCCCGATTCGGCGAATGCTTTCGCCAAAAATATTTTGATACGCGAACAACTCAAACCGGTGGAATATCCCAAAGTCTCCGGTGCCATGGTGCAAGAACATTGGGAACCATATAATGACAATATGTTTATGAAATCCACTGATGCTCCTTTTGATATGTTTAACGATCGCTTGACGCTCAAAGGTACCCTCAATTATACTTCCAAAGATTTGCAAGGAAGCGGATTGGTTACTATCGGGGATGCGGAGCTGACATCTGATTTGTTTCGTTTCAAACAACATGAATTGTTTGCCGATACGGCTGATTTCCGTCTTAAGTCCATGGACAAAACCCGGATTTCTTTTGCTACGCACAACTATAAGGCGTATGTAGATATCGATAAAAGGGAAGGAGAGTTTATCTCCAATGGAGGAGCTTCGGTAGCGGATTTTCCCGTAAATCAATATATTGCTACGATAGACCGCTTTGGTTGGAAGATGGATGATTACATTATCCAAATGGGGTATGCCGAAAAAATGGAGGCGATGAAAAAACTCAACGATATGCCTCCCAAGGACGTATTGTCGGAGAAATTGGAAGGAACGGAGTTCGTTTCCGTGAGACCCGGACAGGATTCGCTCCGCTTTATTTCCACGCTTGCCAATTTTAATATGAAAAGCAATGTTATCGATGCATTGGACGTAAAATATATTCGCGTTGCGGATGCGGCTATTTTCCCGGCAGACCACCGGGTATCTATCTACAAAGATGCGAAAATAGATAAATTTACCAATGCCAAGATTATAGCCAATGTAGATACGAAGTATCATGAGATTTATGATGCGGAGGTGGAAATCTTGGGGAGAAACAAATATACCGCCAAAGGAAAATACGATTACGAGGATATGACCGGATACAAACAAGAAATCAAATTGCCCAAGATTGCCGTGGATAATAATTTGCAGACCTATGCTATCGGGAAAATTGAACGGAAGGAAGGTTTTATGTTGAGTCCTAATTTTGATTATTTCGGGGACGTTTTGTTGCAAGCGGACAAGGAAGGTTTGATTTTTGACGGAGCATTTAGAATCCGGCATACGTGTAGCGCTGATGCCCGGAAATGGGTAAAATTCAAATCGGAGGTGGTTCCCGACCACATTATGATTGCGATTACCGACAGCCTTTTCTCGACAGAGAATGACACCTTGCTGAGTGCGTTGATGTTTTCCGAAAGCGAGTTTCGTTTTTACTCCGGATTTTTGGAGAAAAAAAGAGACTCCCTGGACAGGGTCGTGATGGAAGCCAAGGGATTTTTGACCTTTGACAATTCTATGGAAGAATATCAGATTGCTCCCAAAGAGCGTTTTGACAAGGTTTCAAAAAAGGGAAACCGTTTGCGCTTGGCTCGTAGAACTTGCAATCTCAGAGGTGACGGAGAGCTGGACTTGGGACTGGATTTAGGCTCTCATGTGATGCTGAAAACCGACGGCTCTTTTGACTTGAGTATGCGTTCGGACTCCATCTCTTTCAATGTAGTGCAGGCTTTTGATTTTCCCTTGGACAAAAAATTGTGGGACTTTTTTATTGACGATATTAAGGAGTTGAACCTTTCCGGTGCACCGGTAAACCGTCCCGAATTTGTGAAAGCCGTAACTGACTGGGTGGACGGAAAAAAGAGTGAACACCTGATTTCCGATATTCAACTTTTCAACCGGCTCCGCAAAGTACCCTCCGAATTGGATTTTTCGATGCTGTTTTCGGATGTTCGTTTGTATTGGAATCCCAATACCCGCTCCTACATTTCCAGAGGTCTGATAGGACTCGGAGCCATAGGCAAGACGGCAATCGGGAAATATGCAAACGGGTATATTGAACTGGGCAAACGGCGTACCGGTGATGTGGTGAATATTTATTTGGAATTTGACGGAGGTAAATATTGGTATTATTTCAACTATCGAAACAATCTGTTGCAGACGATTTCATCCAATGCCGATTATAATGCTTTGCTGAATGAAACTCCGGAAAAGAAACGAACCATCAAAGGAAAAGGCAAGGATAATGATTACATTTATTCTATCTCCACCCTCGAAAAGAAAACGGATTTTCAACGCCGGATGAAGTTTCAATAAAAAAATATTTTTTGTTGAAAAAATCTATACTTTTGCGGCGCAAAAAAAGGGTCCCGTAGTTTAACCGGATAGAATTCGAGATTCCGGTTCTCGTGGTGGGGGTTCGAGTCCTCCCGGGATCACTTCTGGCGGAAAAGCGTATTTATCATTGCGATGATACGCTTTTTTTTATTGCCGGATGTTATTCCGTGTCCCGCCGGAAAGATAACACAAAATTATATTCCGCTCCAAATATGTTGCTACTTTTGCAGCAAATATTCTATGTATGGAAATTGCAATTATAGCTCATGACGGCAAGAAGCCCGAGATTGTGAAATTTTTGATGGACCACAAGGAACAACTCCTTGATAAAAACGTCAAACTCTTTGCCACGGGAACTACCGGAGGTTACGTAAAAGAGGCGGGGATGAAGGTGCACCGTTTTCTCTCCGGACCGCTGGGCGGCGATGCCCAGATTGCGGCACGCGTGGCAGAAGGAAAAATAAAGATGGTCATCTTTTTCCGTGACCCTATGGGGAAACATCCTCACGAGCCGGACATCTCAATGCTGATGCGTATCTGTGACGTGCATAATGTGCCGCTGGCGACTAATCCCGCTACGGCAAATCTCCTGTTCAAAAGTCTTTATGAATAGAGCCGTGAGCGACAGCTTGCATTTTTTTAGATTATCTTGCGGATGATTTTTTCTGCCCAACGGTTCAGGTCTTCCGAGAGATGTAGAAAATAGACCGGAAGCAGGAACGCAAGGCTCATAAAAGCACTTTTCAGGAAAAAGTTGAGCCATGGATTGGCAGAGCTAATCAGTCCGGATAGAAAATAGACGACCAAGCCTATCGAAAGGATGAGCAGGTGCCGGTAGCTGAGCGGTTGAATGCGTAATCTTCTCTTCAAAGAATACCACTTCAAAAAAGTGGCAATGATTTTTGACAACATCGTAGCAATCGCCGCTCCCAAAATTCCATACGGAGGAATCAAAAGAGCATTGAGGCTCACCAGGAGGAAAAGATAAAAGTAAAGGATCATTGTCAATCGCTTATGAAGTCCCGAATAAAACAATAGTTGCGAACTTACCCCAATGGAGGTCTCTACCAGATTGGCAATCCCAATGGCTAATATCACATACATTCCGGCACGGTATTCTTCTTTGAGGAGCAGAAAGACAGTGTCGATATTACCCCATATTCCGATTAATAACAGGGTGCCGAGAATAAAAAGTGTGATACTGCTCTTGCGGGATATATCTTTGATCAAAGGGAGGTTGTTGTCCTTGTAGGCATCGGATATAACGATACTGCTCACCTTGCCCATTGTCCGGTACGGAATGAGTATCAGGGTCGCAATATTGAAGGTTACGAAATAGATGCCCACGGAACTCAAATCCATATACCATTGTATCATCAAGGCGTCTAAACGCAAAGCAATGATGGAAGCGAAACTCAATAATATTCCGTGTACATTGAGCTGAAAAATATGCTTTAACTTTTGCCGGTCCAAAAATTTGAAATCAAAGTGAAAATGGAATAACCGGTCCCGCATCAGCGAAAACATAATCAAAATTCCCGGCAATATGTTGGCGGCTACATAAAAAAGCACGGTGTGTTGAAAATCCGTGACCCGGAAATAATAGAGCAAAAAAGCGATGATAATCAGAACCCGTTGTACGACGTCTTTGTAAAATATCCCAATGGAAGAATTGTACATCACCCGGTAGTATAAGTCAAAAACCAGAAAAAGTACATAAAAAAACAAGATGGCAAAGATCGTATAGGAATATTCGGCGAACAAGCCGGCATCGTCCGGATGAATAAAATAATTTTTGAAGGCATAGAAAATGGCGGAAACCAAGAGAAAGCCAATCATATTCACCAGAAAAATGAGCCCGAGAAAACCGTGATGATAGGTCTTTTCGTCGCGGAAAAGCGGAAATATTTTGATGCCCACCATATTCAGACCCAAGCCGGCAAAGCTTGCCATCAGGGCAGCATAGGATACCAAAAGGGTGAATAGCCCGACCTGTTCGGTCGTAAAGACTTTGGGATAAATCAATAAATTGATGACGAAACCGAGTATCACTCCGAGGTAAGAGTAGATTGTCCCGTAAATACTATGTTTGCGAATGCTGCTCATCAATATGCAAAAATAGATTTTTTATCAATAGGAAAAAGAATCCGTGTACAATTAAGTTATTTTATAGCTTTGCGCTTTGAAATTTGCCTCTGTATGAGTATGAAAGCAAAACTCATTATCGTTGCCCGGAGTCTTTCTCCCGGGGAGAAAAAGAATATCCTGTCGGAACTCGAAAACGATAGTTCTCGCACGAATCTCGGTGTGTTGGATAGCCCGGAGTCGAATTTTGATCCCTTTCAGACTGTTCAGTTATCACTCGAAGAAGCAGAAAAGAGTGAGATTAATCGGCGCATATTTTCGGAGGTTCTGTCTTTCGGCGAAATCAAAAACGGAGATGTTCCTATCACGGATAGTCTTATGTATCAGTCGATGAGCTTGTGGCACTACCAGAAAATGCGGGTCTATTTTTTTGTGCGCAATGCATCTTACGAAATCGAAAGCGTCCGCAAAATAATGCAGCAATACACAAGCATAGATTTATATACGGAGAATGCAGCTTGGGAATTTTTTCCTTATGATACCGGCAAATTGCGATTGTTTTTGCGTAAAAAAAAGAACAAGGAGAAACGCAATTACGGGGATTTCTTGAAATATTCCGTGTTCTTTGCAGTTAGAGTCTTGTCGGGGCTCTTTCAAGTGAGGAAATTAAAGAAGACCAAACACCTGTTGATAGACCATTCGCTCAAACAAACGGTGCTTGATATTCATACCTTGCAAAAAAAACAAGCCAACTACTATATGGAGTATTTATTTGCCGCTATGAACAAAGATTTTATCATTTTAGATGATAGAGAAATTCCTAAATTAAGGGGCAAATCCAAGTTTTTTTCGCTCTCTTTTCACAATTTCCGGACGGAATACCGCACTTTCTTCGGAGAACTTGTGTTGCTGCGTGGACTTCTCTCAGCCCAAGTCCGCAAAGAAGCTACGCAAATTCTCCATAACCTGCAACGGGAATACCAAAAGATAGAGGCTCTTCCCTTGTCTCCGGTGCAGCGTTTTATTTTCAATTATTTTCGCTCTCTACATCCTACAAATAGCTTTTTTGTGTTGAAATATCTTTCCTATCGCCGCTTCTTTCAGCGTTATCCTCACCTCAAGACCATAAGCAGTGTGGATGAAAACGGTCCCCGGATCAAAAGTGTGCTGGATGCCGCACGGCAAAATAAGATAAAAACTCTTGGCATTCAACACGGGAGTATCCATCCTCTGCATCCTTCTTATATGTTTACGCCCTCCGACCGGAAACGGAAGATTGTGCCGGACATTACACTGGTCTGGGGTGCCTATTGGAAACGCCTGTTGATCGAAAAAGGCAATTATCCGGAGGACTCAATAAAGATTACCGGGCAAATACGTACGGATATTATTCCCCGCTTGCTGTCTGCCTATACCAATGATCCGGAACTTAATCCGGAAAACAAGAGAATCATTATGTTTGCTTCCCAGTTTCAGCGTGACGAGAAACTCCGCCGGCAAGCAGCCCTAGATTGTTTTGAGAGTGTCCGGGATATGGAAGATGCGCTATTGCTAGTCAAATTGCATCCTTCCGAAAAGAATGAGAAAGAATATTATCACCATCTGGCGGGAGAGGTCTCTTGCAGCAATTATAAAGTCCTCTACGACTACGAATTGTACAAACTGATTTCTATAAGCGATGTGGTAATCACCTCGTTTTCAACGGTTGGGGCGGAAGCTGTTTATTTTCATAAGCCTCTTGTCATTCACGATCCTCTACGACAGGATTTGCAGGGTTACCACCGGCAGGGCGTAGCCTTTCAAGCCACCAATGCCGGAGAGCTGCGGCAGTTAATACGGGATATACTTGCCGGAGAACGCCGTCCCGATGCCCGTCGCTACGAAGCCTTCATCAACGAATACGCCTACCGGATTGACGGGGACGTGGTGAAGCGGGTGTTGGAAGCTATTAGAGTCGGTCCATATTGTCCAATAAGGCATTACGCTCATACTTGAAACTTCATTTCGACAAGCTCAATGCATCGCATTGACAAAAGTCAACTCTTTTATTTTGACATCCCGAAAGCCTTGTTCATGAATATTCTATTCTCTCGACTTTATGGACAAGCATTATTTCCGGGAAATAATCCTCAATCGCTTCTATGACAAGAGATTCCAGTATAATAATTCGTCCTGCTTAATATCCCGTAAAGCTTTTCTGCCAATCACCTCGTAATAATGTTTGGGGCTAATGCCAAAAGCCGGTCTTTTCCATGTCAAATCTTCTGCGGTAATAACACTTCCCTTTTTGATATCTCTCATGGCAACCAAACTTCTACGTGCATTTCTCCGGGCAAGGTCTTCGCCTGACAAATCTTTTTTGCCACTTCCCAGCGACTCTAAGATGGCTGCAAATCTTTTTCTGAAATGTTGTAAATCTTTGTAATCCATCGCATGATAATGATCGTTGCCCGGAAGGCTTTTGTCAAAAGTGAAATGTTTTTCTATCATCGTTGCGCCGAGAAGTGCAGCGGTTTCCAGTATCTGCATATCTTTGGGGAGTGTATGGTCGGAATAACCAATCATCAATCCGGGAAATTTTCTTTTAAGTACGGGAATCATTCCCAATCCGGCATTTTTATCCAAGGTTGGATAGTTTAAGACGCAGTGCATCAATGTCAGAGGAACATCAAATGCTTGTATCCATTCCACAGCCTCTTCAACCTCAAAAAGATAGGATGCGCCCGTAGAGAGGATGACCGGTTTTTGAAATTTGCACATATATTCAATGAAAGGTCTATTCGTAATATCGGAAGAAGATATTTTGAATACGGGCATCAATTCGTTTAAAAATGTAGCCGACTCAATGTCAAATGGCGTACTCATAAACTCAATATCAACCGTGTCGCAATATTCTTTCAGGGCAACAAACTCCTTTTTCCAGAAGCTATCGTGTTTTGTAAATAATTCGTACTGACTGGTAGTGGGTTCTTTGCTGAGGTCCCAGTAGGCAGGAGAATTTTTTGAGGCTATCGTATCGGCTTTATATGTTTGAAATTTTATGGCATCTGCCCCTCCTGCCTTAGCCTCATCAATCAGGCGTTTTGCCAGTTCCATTTTCCCTTCGTGGTTTACCCCGGCTTCCGCAATGATGTAAGGTTGGGAGATTTGGAGGTTCAAAGGGTCAAAACTTTCTATAAAATCAAGTATTTTCATATGTAATTATTTTTTCGTTAATCTATTTCGTCTATCGTATTTTTGATAAGCTTTAGTGTTCTTTTTTTTCCGTTTTTTACGTCATAGGATAACATTCTTTTTTGCAACTCTCTTCTCTCTTCCGGATGGTTGAGTAGATGTATAAAGCTGTCCAAAATATCTTTTTCACCAAGCCGGGTGCCCAGCCCGAGATTTACAAAGCCGAATTTTTTGTCAGCAAAAAAATGACTTAATTCTCTCTCATTTTGTGCCAACACAATCGTGGGAGTTCCTATACAAGCAATTTCATATACCGTTCTTCCGGCGGAAGTAAAAATAATATCTGCTTCGGCGAAATAGTCGGAGATATTATGGATATTTCTCACGCATTCTATATTTTTAAAATCTTTCAACGAATTGTGGTGTTGGTACCCTAAGCCTTCTACTACCGTTATTTTTATGGAATTTGCTTCGCAAAATGGATAAATGCTCCGGAGTACTTTCAGGGTATAATTATTAGGGTCAACCCCACCAAAACTCAGTAGTACTTTTTTTACCTTTCCGATTTCTTTCGTCTGTGCATTGACAAATTCGTCCCGGGCGCAATAATAAGAACTACCGAAATAATGATTTTTCAGGATAACTTTTTCTTTGTACAAAGCATTGATAACAATATCTGCTAATTTTGCACCTTCTCCCAAATCTTCGAAATTAATAATTCGTTTGGCGATAGGTCGCAGCGCATTCATATATCCGGTGGAGGTATCCAGCATGTCATTAATGACAATGTCCGGTTCCAACAAACGAATGTCATCGATGATATTTTTATGTTTTTGAAGGTAGGTGGTAAAATGTAATGATGAAAGTTTCTTGAAGGCTAGATCGCTATCTTTATCAACTAAGAAAACCAATTCATGAGCTAGAATCCCGTATGCCAAAACAATACTCCGGTAAACGTGTCCCAGACCTACCGTAGCATTTCCGGTGAGCACAAAAAGAATACGTTTCCTTTTCAGGTAGAACTCACACAAAGCCCAATCTTCGTAGTCGTCTATGTCGATGGCTTCATGTTTGGGTAGATTGATTAATTCAACTTTTCCGGCAATACGTTTGTGGTAGTTGTCGATGTTAGATGAGCGGCAGATGACAAAAGAACCGGTTTCTTCGTATATGGCGGGAAGTTGTTGCCGGTTGAGCCGCTCTTTATAATTGGGAATAAACTGCCCTTGTTCTTTGCGCCAAGTAAGATGTCTTTTCTCTTTGGCAGAAATCAATACATCCACGTCTTCTTTCTGTAAAAATACATCGATGGCGCTATCCAATGTTGAGGTCTTGAGCAATGGGGATGTGGGTTGAACTGTGATGACAAGTTCATATTTTTTATTTTCAGTAGCTGAAATATGCCGGTATGCATCTTCTATCACGGGATCTAATGTAGTGATAGCATCTCCCAATTTTGCCGGTCTTTTATAGGTCTTGCTACCGAATCGCTGAGCCAATAGCAAAATCTCATCGTCATCGCTGCTCACATAAACGTCGGGAGAATATCTCGATTGAAGAGAAGTCTCAATACTGTATTGAATTAATGGCTTCCCATTCAATGCTCGGATATTTTTTCGCGGAATACCCCGGGAGCCTCCCCTGGCGGGAATGATAATTAACACCTCAATCTTACCGTTTTTCATAGCGGGCAAAAATACGAATATTTTGAAGTAATACATTTTTTTATTGCTTATCCTTATTCCCCTAAAATTCTTCCACCACAAAGCTAAACTGTACCGGAGAGATTTTGTGCAAACAATCCAAGGTCCCCCCCCATAGCTCTATTTTGCC
>WFZU01000101.1 GCA_015489405.1 Bacteroidales bacterium | reverse complement strand
ATTAATATCTTTGCAATATCAAAATGATATTAAAATGCTAAGGTTATGAAAAATGAAAGAAGTTTTAGTGCGATGAGTGCTTACGGAGTGCTCCTGTTGGTAATTTTGTTGGTGGGGGGAGCGATTTTTTTAATTGTAAGGACAGAACAGCCCGTCTTTATTCTGCTTGCGATTGTAGCATTCTTTTTAGTTCCCGGCTTTGTGATTGTAAATCCCAATGAGGCTTATGTTTTATTGTTGTTCGGGAAATACAAAGGAAGTTTGTTGGTGAACGGTTTTTGGTGGGTCAATCCCTTTATGCGTGAGAAAAAAATATCCTTGCGTGCCCGCAATCTGAACAGCGAACCGATCAAGGTGAATGACAAAATCGGGAATCCTATTATGATAGGGACGGTTTTGGTCTGGCGGGTATCCGATACCTACAAAGCGGCTTTTGATGTGGACGATTATTTGCATTTTGTTTTGATACAGACGGAGTCCGCCGTACGGAAATTGGCGGGGATGTATCCCTATGACAATTTGGAGGACGAAAATGCGCAACTCACGCTTCGCGATGGCGGAGAGGAAGTCAATCAACAGCTGGAACGGGAGATTGCCAATCGTTTGGCGATAGCCGGAATTGAAGTCTTGGAAGCCCGCATTAATTATTTGGCTTATGCTACGGAGATTGCCAGTGCGATGCTCAAACGCCAACAAGCGGTAGCGGTCATTGCCGCCCGTACGAAAATCGTAGAAGGTGCGGTGAGTATGGTGGAAATGGCTTTGGAAGAACTCTCAAAAAAGGAAATTGTAGCGCTGGATGAAGAGCGTAAAGCACAGATGGTCAGCAATCTAATGGTGGTGCTGACATCGGACAAAGATGTTGCTCCGGTCGTCAATACCGGTACGCTTTACGGATAATCCGGCTGTGGGTACGATAGGGGTACAAAATATCTAAATTTTGATAGGAATGTCTTATGAAATATTTTGAAGAAGAACAGGGCTTACCGCCTTGGTTTTTGTGGTTGATGTTGCCGACTGTCTTGGTGAGTGTGGGGGTGATTGGCTCTTTGTTGTATGCCAATGGGGAAAAGATTTCGCAGGGATTGGGGGATGTGGAAAAACAAAAGGACTTCTGGTGGAGTTTGGGGATTACGATAGGCGTAAATCTGTTGATGGTTTTTCTATTCTTTTGGACAAAACTCCAAACAAAAGTGGAGTCCGGCATTCTTATGATTCGCTATTTTCCGTTCACGAAGTGGAAATCTTTTCCGGGGAAAAATATTGTCTCCTTTGAACCGGTGAGATATAGCCCTATCGGAGATGCCGGCGGCTACGGGATACGGAAAAGCAAGAAATTTGGAAAAGTCTATAATGCCAGCGGGGACCAAGGCGTTTTCATCCACTTCCGCTCGGGAGAGAAACTCTTGTTGGGAACGCAAAAACCGGCTGTCCTTCAAGATGCATTGAAAAGAATTGTTTGATATGGCAAAGAAAAAAACGTTTGTGCTGAGGATAGACGAAGCTGTCTATAAGGCGGTTGAACGCTGGGCTAATGATGAATTTCGTAGCGTGAACGGTCAGCTGGAATTTATTGTACATCAGGCACTTATGAAAGCCGGGCGGCTGCCCAAAAAGAAAACGGAGAAGGGGGGTAGCGGAACGTAAAGTTTGATTTGATGCCAAAAGATACTTGCGGATTTAAGGTGGTAAATTTTTTTGATGGGGAAAGTAAATATTGGCTATATTTGCGTTTCCCTTTTAGCGTCGGGGGGTGTTTTTCGACGAGATAATAATAAAAAAAATGTACAGATGAAAAGTTTAAAAGGTTCCCAAACGGAAAAGAATTTATTGAAAGCTTTCGCCGGCGAGTCTCAAGCTCGTATGCGATATACCTATTTTGCAAAGCAAGCCAAAAAAGAAGGGCTGGAACAAATGGCTGCGATTTTTACCGAGACTGCTGCTCAAGAGCAGGAACACGCCAAGCGGTTTTTTAAATTCTTGGAAGGTAATATGGTAGAAATTACCGCTACCTATCCTGCAGGTAAAATAGGCACAACCCTCGAGAATCTTAAGGCTGCCGCCGAAGGCGAAAATGAAGAATGGACGGACTTATATCCGGCATTTGCCAAGGTTGCAAAAGAAGAAGGTTTCAATGAGATTGCAACGGCATTTAAAATGATAGCTAAAGTAGAAATGGCACACGAAAAAAGATACCGGAGACTTTTTGATAAATTGGAGAGCGGTATGGTCTTTTCCCGTGAAGACAAAATTATCTGGAAATGCCGGAATTGCGGATACCTGCATGAGGGGAAAAATGCTCCCGAAACTTGTCCGGCTTGTCTGCATCCAAAAGCATATTTTGAAGAAATGATTGAGAATTATTGATTTCTTTGTATTTCAGATTGTCTTCAAGTTGCCGGAAATTGCGAGAGGTTTATCCAGTCTGTCCGTAAAGTCAAGAGTCTGAGCTAGAATGTTCAAGAACAAGGCTTGCGAAATGCTCAAAATCAAGGAGTTGACTCACGTCAATGACTGGTTTCAGAACGAGCGTAACGCATAAGTCGGACATTATAGACAAGCTCTAAATACTCTAAATTCTTATTCATAACTACAAAATTAGTGTTTTATAATTTAACTAATTCTGTCCAATTATTTAGGGGGCTAACTCACAAGCGCAAAAGGCATACGCTAACCTGCCCGAATGGATGAATCCATTTATTCAGGCGGGAATCCGAAAGAGCTGAGATATTTCATTATATCAATGCACCATATAGAATTGCTGAAACAAAAGCTAAAATAGCAATAGTAAATGAGTAAAAAGCGGCATACCTAAAATTAATATCCTTATATCTTTGTGTAATTCTTTCATATCTGTTATTATAAAAAATCAGGAAGTAATTTATTATTCCAAAAAGTAAAGCAAATTCAACCGTAAAAGAAAAAAAATTATCCAGTAAATTTCCGGGAAACACATCAATTTTTATT
>WFZU01000100.1 GCA_015489405.1 Bacteroidales bacterium | reverse complement strand
GTCTATAATGTCCAATAACTTCGTTACGCTCATACTCAAAACAGTCATTGACAGAAGTCAACTCCTTGGTTTTGAGTATTTCGCAAGCCTTGTTCTTGAACATTCTAGCTCAGACTCTTGACTTTATGGACGAGCACTAAATAGAGCTTGTCTATAATGTCCGACTTCTGCGTTACGCTCATACTAAAAACGTTATTTCGGCGGGCTCAACACATCGCATTGACAGAAGTCAACTCCTTGGTTTTGAGTATTTCGCAAGCCTTGTTCTTGAACATTCCGGCGCAGACTCCGGCCTTTATGGACGGAGTTAAAATAGAAGAATATTTCAAGTATTTTTCCGCCGGCAAGTTTATCCGTACAGTCCTTTTTCAACAAAGTCCGGAAATATTTCCGTGAAGGCAAGAAACATAGGCGGAATAAAATCTTTTCCGGTGTCAAACCGATAAAAAAAAGGACTACTTTTGCAGCCGGAAAAAAAACAGTACATTGATATGGAATTCAAACATCAGGAAATCGACAAGAAATGGCAAAAATATTGGGCGGAGCACAAAATATTTAAAGCGGAAAACAAGTCCGGAAAGCCCAAGTACTATGTTTTGGACATGTTCCCCTACCCTTCCGGAGCGGGATTGCATGTAGGGCATCCCTTGGGCTATATCGCTTCGGATATTTATGCCCGTTATAAACGTCAACAAGGCTACAACGTACTTCATCCTATGGGCTACGATGCCTTCGGACTGCCTGCCGAACAATATGCCATCGCTACCGGAACCCATCCGGCGGTTACGACCGAAAAAAATATCCGTCGCTATCGCGAACAACTGGACAGCATCGGTTTTTCTTTCGACTGGGACCGGGAAATACGCACTTCCGACCCCTCCTACTATAAATGGACGCAATGGACTTTCATTCAACTCTTTAAACATTGGTATGACCATAAAGAAGGGAAAGCCAGACCCATCAACGAATTGACAGACATCTTTGCCAATGAAGGGAACGGCAATGTAGAAGCGGCGAACGACTGCGAAAGAAATTTCTCCGCCGGAGCATGGAATGCCATGAGCGAGAAGGAACAACAAGAAATCCTGATGCATTACAGATTAGCCTACAACGGTTACGGAATGGTCAATTGGTGTCCTGCCCTCGGAACGGTCTTGGCAAATGATGAAGTGGTTGACGGGAAATCGGTCAGAGGCAACCACCCCGTAGAGAAAAAGAGGATGCGACAATGGTTTTTGCGTATCTCCGCCTATGCACAAAGACTGTTGGACGGGCTGGAAGATATCGATTGGTCTCCTTCTATCAAGGAAGTACAACGCAACTGGATAGGAAGAAGCCAAGGCGCTATCGTATATTTCAAGGTGGACGGACACGAAGACTCTTTGGAAGTCTTTACGACACGTCCCGACACGCTTTGGGGTGCCACTTTTATGGTTCTTGCACCCGAACATGAATTGGTCGAAAGCATTACCACGGAAAAGCAAAGAGCCGCCGTGGAAGCCTACATAAAGACTGCTAAAAACCGTTCGGAACGCGAACGTATGGCAGATACCAAAACGGTTAGCGGCGTTTTCACCGGTGCCTACGGCATCAATCCCGTCAATGGAGATAAAATTCCCATTTGGATTGCCGACTATGTATTGTCCGGCTACGGTACCGGCGCCATCATGGCAGTACCGGCGCATGACAGTCGCGATTTTGCATTCGCAAAACATTTTCAACTCCCTATCATTCAAGTAGTAACATCCGAAGATGAAGAACTGAAAGATCCGCAAACCTGGGAAGAGTCCTACGACTCCAAAGAAGGAATCATGATTCATTCCGGATTTATTACCGGCTTGCCGGTCAAAGAAGCTATCCGACGCACCATCGAATTCTTGACTGAAAAAGGCTACGGATACGGAAAAGTCAATTACCGGCTGCGCGATGCCATATTCAGCCGCCAACGCTACTGGGGAGAACCCATTCCCATGTATTACAAAGACGGTGTCGCCTATCCTTTGGACGAAAGTCAACTACCCTTGGAGCTCCCTCCTATCGATGAATTTAAACCTACCGAGACCGGAGAACCGCCCTTGGGCAGAGCCAAAAATTGGAAAACCAAAGAAGGCTATCCGCTGGATTTGAATACGATGCCCGGTTTTGCCGGATCGAGTGCCTATTACTACCGCTATATGGACCCACATAACGACAAAGCTTATTTCTCGGAAGAAGCCATTCGCTACTGGCAAGATGTGGACCTCTATTTGGGAGGGGACGAACATGCCACGGGGCACCTTATCTATTCCCGCTTTTGGGCAAAATTTTTGTATGATATCGGACTGACGGTCAAGGAAGAGCCTTTCAAAAAACTTATCAATCAAGGAAAAATACAAGGACGCTCGAGCTTTGTCTATCGTGTCAACAATGAAAAATATGCCGAATATTTGTTGTGGGAGCGTATCCGGAAGGAAGGGATGGAGAAAGAATTTGTCCGCAATTTTCATGAGGGACACCGCAAATTTGACTTCTATCATCCGGGCGGCGACCTCATCATCGAAATAAAAAGTCGCGAAAAATTGGAGAAACTCAGTTCTCCTTATGAAGAATATGTGCAAAACAGCAAACATAAACTGATGCTTATTCCGGTAGCGGAAATCATCAAGGATATAGACGGAGTCTTTGCCAAGATAAAAGAAGCTATTCAGGACGACCGGAAGGGTGTACTCATCAAATACGATAAAAAACACAGGCTTCCGCTGTTGTTCGTTTCCAAGGATGTGGAAGGACGAAAAGTTTTCTCGTCCCCCATTCACGTGGATATCAATCTGGTAGAAAATGACATTCTCAACATCGAGGGGTTCAAGGCTTGGAGGGAAGAATATGCGAATGCCCAATTCCTTTTGAGCCCTGACGGGAAATACCGCTGCGGTTACGAGATTGAAAAGATGTCTAAATCCATGTACAACGTCCAAAATCCGGATGACCTTATCGCCCGTTACGGAGCTGACACTTTCCGCCTGTATGAAATGTTTTTGGGACCGATAGAAAGCCATAAACCATGGGATACGCAAGGAATAGAAGGAGTCTATCGTTTTATCAAGCGTTTCTGGCGGCTGTTTTATGCGCCCGGAGGAGATTTTCTGGTCGAAGACACACCGGCGAACGAAGCGGAATTGAAAGTGATGCATTATACCATCAAAAAGACGCAAGAGGACATCGAGAGATTTTCTTTCAATACCGCAATCAGTCAGTTTATGATTGCCGTCAACGAATTTACCGCCATGCACTCCCACAAACGTGAATTACTGGATCCTTTCGTACGTATCATGGCATCTTTTGCCCCCCATATCGCCGAAGAATTATGGCACCGGCTGGGACATGCGGAAAGCGTTGTTTATGCTCCGTTTCCGGAATATGATGAAAAATATTTGAAAGAAGACAGCTTTGAGTACCCGGTCTCCATCAACGGGAAGATGCGTTTTAAACTGTCTTTACCTGCCGGGCTGACTGACAAAACAAAGATACAGGAGGAAGTTGAAAAACACCCCACTGCCCAAAAGTGGATTGCAGGAAAAACCATAGTCCGTTTTATTTTTGTACACAAACGTATCATCAATGTTGTGGTAAAATAGGTTCCCCGTCCAAAGAGAATCACACATACCGGCAAGCAAAATATGAAGGGACTCAAAAGATACGACAAAAATGCTCTTTAACACTATCGACTTTGTCCTTTTTCTGCCGGTAGTCATTTTTTTGTATTTCTTGACACCGCAAAAATACCGTTGGGTGTTACTGCTAATCGCCAGCTACTATTTTTATATGAGTTGGAAGGTAGAGTACATTTTCCTCATCGTATTTTCTACTTTAATAGATTATTTCAGCGGGCTTAAGATGGAAAAACTGCCGGACCGCAAATCGAGACGTCCGTATTTGATTCTTAGTTTAGTTACCAATCTGGGACTTCTTTTTGCCTTCAAATACTACAATTTTGCCACCGGAAATCTAAACCTGCTATTCGAAGAATACGGAATAGCGTATCGTTTTCCCATCTCACGCTGGCTGCTTCCGGTGGGTATTTCATTTTATACTTTTCAGACATTAAGTTATTCTATCGATGTATATTACGGGAGACAAAAGGCGGAAAAACATTTGGGCTATTTTGCACTTTACGTATCCTTTTTCCCTCAATTGGTAGCCGGACCTATCGAACGCTTTTCGAGACTCACACCACAATTGAAATCCGCCCACCATTTTTCCTATGAAAATATATCCAAAGGCTTACGCTTGATTCTATACGGATTATTTATCAAAATGGTAATCGCAGATAATCTTTCCGGAATTATCGATAGCGTATATGCAGCCCCGCAAAATTACAATTCAGCGGATATTCTGAAAGCTATCATCTTCTACTCCTTTCAGATTTACAGCGATTTCTACGGCTATTCGCTTATCGCTATCGGTAGTGCCTTAATGATGGGAATTAAGCTAATGGATAATTTCCGGACACCTTATTTAGCCAAAAATATCGCTGAATTTTGGCAACGTTGGCACATCTCCCTCTCAACTTGGTTCAGAGACTATTTGTATTATCCCTTGGGAGGGAACAGAGTTGCCATTACACGCTGGATGCTAAACATTATGATTGTATTCGTAGTAAGCGGAATTTGGCATGGAGCCAATTGGACGTTTATCATCTGGGGAGGATTGTATGGGATTGTGTATTTGTTGGAAAAATTGACAAACCGCTATCTTCCGGTCAAGCCGGACGCCAAAGCCTTTTCGCCCACACATCTTTTCTTCGCTTTCAAAACCTTTCTTTTCGTAAGCCTTATCTGGATATTCTTTCGCAGTCAGAGCTTTGCGCAAGCCATGGACATCTTTCATTATCTATTCACTAACATACACACCCACAAAACCCACCTGTCCATTCCCGTAAGCACTTGGATTTTCCTATCCATCTTCATTTTGAGCGACATACTGCTTTACGACAAACGCTTTGACACTTGGCTGGATAGATTCCCGTATCTTTTTCGCTGGACAGTGTACGCCATAATGCTTTTTGCCATTGTCGTTTTCGCCGGAGTCGAGAATTTTCCTTTCATTTATTTTCAATTTTAAGCTATGAACAGAGACCTTGTAAAACATATTTTTCTAAATCTCTTTTCGCTTATCCTGATAATACTGCTCATGAGTGTCGTATATAAAAAGTTTTTCTACGAAAAAGATATTCAGCGATACTCGGATATAATAAATACGGTACGGGCTCTGCCCAATGATGCCGATATTGTGTATATCGGAGAATCATCCAATGTTACCGCAGGTGGAGACGACCGGGATACACGCTATATTTCTCAATTTACAGGAGACTATTTCCCGGGACTGAAAGTCTGTGATATTACCAAACCGGCAAGCCACGCAGGCATTTTCAAAGTCTTATTGGAGAATATTCCCGAAAGCAACCAAATGCAAACCCTTGTCGTTACTCTCAACCTGCGTTCTTTCGATGCCGAATGGATGTATTCCGATCTGGAAACCCCATTGCAAAAAAGTATCGTTCTACTCAAACCCGGTCCTCCCTTATGGAAAAGATTTTTGCTCTCCTTCAAAGCCTACGACATAAAAAGCAAACAGGAGCGATATGAGCAAATAAAACGACAATGGCTTCATGATACTTTTCATGACCTCCCTTTTGATTTTCCCTACCGCAACACGATTCAATGGGATAAAGCACTGAGAAAGAGAGGCATCAAAGGAAAGGATGGAAAGAGAGACAAAGAGGCAACTACCCTGGCGTGCTACTACGTGAAAACCTATGCATTTCAAATTGACACACTGCACCATCCGAGGATTAAAGATTTCGATGACATCGTACGATTGGCGAAGAAAAGACATTGGCATCTGATCTTTAACCTAATGGCTGAGAATACGGAAAAAGCAAGAGAACTTGTAGGCGATAAATTACTCTTTTTCATGAATAATAATGCCCGGCTTCTGGAAGATTATTATTCCCGGAAGGGAGTAATCGTGGTCAACAATCTGAATGCAGTGGAAGATGCGCAATTTATTGACCGGACCTGGACCACGGAACACTATGCGGAGAAAGGCAGAAAAACTATTGCACGCAATCTTGCCCTTGCCTTAAAAGACTTGTATCCCGGTCAATTCAAAGAGGTAAAAGACGCTCATCCGGCATTTCAAACCCATTTTGAAAACAACTGCGAAAAGCCCCTCGGATGGAAAGGGGAAAACACTTTCACTGATGAAAAATCGTCTTCCGGAATGTTCTCTTCAAAAATGGGAGATAGCGAAACGTTCAGCATAACCTGGTCCTATCCCTTACGGGAGATTCCCCGCCGACTGAAGAATCACTTCTTTATTTCATTTGAAGCTTGTATGGAAAAGGTAGATAAGGATATTAAATTAGTTGTGGAATCTGCTGACCCGGAATGCCGCTACTGGAAGGCTTATGGCTTCTACCCACCCCCGTCAGCCCCTCACAAATGGCAATTTTATTCCTACCGGATAAAAATTCCGGACCAAATAAAAAACAGCAAAAGAGTCAAAATATATCTCTATGACCCACACGGGACTCCTTGCTATATAGACGACTTATGCATTGACATACAATAAAAATATCGTCCCAAGCAACCCTTTCACCTCTCTATCCCTCTAAAGGCTTGCAAAAAGTTTTTTTAGAAATAGAAATATGAAAAAAACATTATTTTTGATTGTACTTGTATGGCTATCCGGAGCTTGTACCAAAGGAGACAAAGACCTTAAAATACAGATACTACCATTTATCCAAGAAAATTATTCGGAGGATGCCAAACAGTTGTATGTCCAAGAGGTGGCATCCGATTCCACTCATCCCGGCTATAACAATCCGGAACTTAATGCGGAAGAGATTCAACAAATATTGCTTCTTTTTCAAGCGGTATATAATTGCCCGGATCCGGAAGCACACGAAGTATTCGACCACTCTATCCACGTTCAAATAAAGCTAAGTTTGCACGCAGTCAACCTGAAAGTGGACACAGCAAATCCGGCTATCGCGCAACTTGCCGCCGGCGACATTCCGACAGGGAACAAAGACCTGGATCCCCTCCTCACCGAATATCACTTCGATTCGGTTCGGCTATCCGCCTCCTACCCCGGATTTCCTTGGCTGACCCTCTACACAGCGTTCGAATACAATATGCTTCCCATCCAAAAACAGTTGTTGGAAATGCCTTTTATAATGCAAGCCGGTACGGAGATGATGCTAAACTTGGGGGAAGGCAACGATATTCGCTTAGACCGCCATCAAGAAGAAGCGGATATGACTTTTATCACCGGTTGGGGAGATTGTCTCACGGGATGTATTCATCACCACTATTGGGAATTTCATATCGAAAACAGTAAAGCCGAACTTATCAGTAGCTATGAAGATTGAATGCGGGCGGGAACACTCACTTACCGGTGCATAACACCTGTCTCCTAAAAACGAACCACCAGAAAGCGGGAATTTCCTTTAAAATCTTTGCGTATTTCGCAGGCGGCAAAAGAGGAGAAAAGAGCAGCCGTTTCATCCGGAAGGTATTGATTGATTTCCAAATAGATAGTTCCATTTTCCCGTAATATTCCGGGAGCATTCCGGGCAATCGCAACGTAATATCCAAGCGCATCGTCATCCGGCACAAATAATGCCTGAGCAGGTTCATATTCCAACACATTGGCATGCATTTCCTTCTTCTCTTTCTCCCGCACATAAGGCGGATTACTCACAATAATATCATAGCTTCCCAAGCCTTTCCAGCCGTCATTCAACATATCCGACACCCTGAAATCCACTTTCACCCCATTGTATTCCGCATTCCGGCGAGCCAATTCTACCGCCTGCGGCGAAATGTCAATGCCCGTAACTGCAGCAGCAGGGAAAAACTTTTTTAAGGCAATCGCAATAGCACCGCTTCCCGTACCTATATCTAATATTCGCAGGGAAACAGACTTTGCCTGTCCCCATTCTTTCCGGATAATCTCCACTAATTCCTCCGTTTCCGGACGTGGAATCAATACATTTTCATCGACTCGCAAGCGAACATCCAAAAAATCCGTATATCCGGTAATATATTGCACCGGTTTGTTCTTCAAGAGCTCTTTCACTCCGAAATGAATTTTCAGCAACTCCGATTCCGAAAGGGTTTTGTCCGGATAGAGCAATATTTCATTCTTGGAATATGCGGAAAACTCCACCAACAGGGTCATCAACAACTGTTTAGCCTCTCCTGCGGAAAATTTACTACGCAAAACAATGAGATAATGCGTGCGGATATCTTTGATTTTATTGCTCACTACTTCCATAGACTAAAATGTAATTATCAATCGCAAGCGTTTTTCATACGGAATCAGCTAAGGTTTTACCAATCCTTTGCCGCGCGGTGCAACATATATTGGTCCAGCAATACGATAGCCGTCAATGCCCGCACCACCGGCACCGCCCGGGGAACAGGACACACATCATGCCTGCCTTTTCCCTCTACTTTCAGTAGTGTATGGTCTGCTTTCAATACGGTAAAACCTTGCATTAGCGTAGCTACCGGTTTAAATGCAATCCGGAACGCTATATCCATACCATTTGAGATACCACCTTGTATTCCGCCCGAATGGTTGGTTACGGTCTCTATTTTTCCATTGTTAATTTTCCATTTATCGTTGTGTTGCGATCCTTTCATCTCAACAGCCGAGAAGCCGGCTCCGAACTCCACGCCTTTCACCGCATTGATGCCCAGAAAAGCTTTTCCGAGCGCCGCCTGCAATTTATCGAATACCGGTTCTCCCAATCCGGCGGGAGCATTGTGCACAATTCCGCTTATCACCCCGCCAAGCGTGTCGCCCGCTTGGCGAACTCCGGAAAGCAGTCGCCTCATTTCTTCCGCTTTTTCCGCATCCGGACACCGGAGGGCATTCTCGTAGATGACGCCTAAGTCTTTCAAAGAATAAGATTTTTCCAATTTGATATTGCCTATTTGGGAAACGTAAGCCTCCATTTGTATTCCTTTGGCATTCAGGAGTTGCTCGGCAATTGCTCCGGCGACAACATAATTGAGCGTATCTCTCGCCGAAGCCCGTCCTCCCCCTCGATGGTCCCGTATTCCGTATTTTTGCTGATAGGTATAATCCGCATGAGAAGGTCTGAACACATCTCTCAGGTGCTCATAATCGGCGCTGCGTGCGTCCCGGTTGTAACTCACGAAAGCAATCGGTGTACCCAAGGTCTTACCCTCAAAAATGCCGGACAAAAATTCAACCCGGTCCAGTTCATTTCGCGCGCTATCCAAGTTCGTTTTTCCCGGTTTCCGTTCATCCAAGCGGGCTTGAATAAAATCAAAATCCAAGGCAAAGCCCGAGGGGCAACCGTCTATCACGCCTCCCATCGCCTTTCCGTGCGACTCTCCGAAGCTTGTCAACCTAAATAAATGACCAATCGTATTTGACATAATTTCAAAAATAACAGGATGCAAAGATACGGATTTACAGGCACCGGAAAATAATTTAATGTACAAAAAAACACCGGAAACCGCCTATGGTTTATGCTCAAGACCTTACTCCCGGGAGTTTAAAACCAAGGAATTGACTTCCACCAATGCGATGTATTGAGCCCGCCGAAATAACGTTTTGGGTTTGAGCGTAACGATTTATTGGACATTCCAGACAAACTCAATTTAGTACTCGTCCATAAGTCAAGAGTCCGAGCTGGAATGTTCAAGAGAAAGGCATGTGAAATACTCAAAATCAAGAAGTTGACTTCTGTCAACACGACGCATTGAGCCTACCGAAAAGGCTGGTTTCAGAACGAGCGTAACGCAAAAGCCGGACATTATAGACAAGCTCAATTTAGTTCAAAAACAACACTATCTCAATATCTCCTGTCCTATAAACTTCGGTAACCCTCTGATAAGAAAGCAGAAACTCAATACTGTGCATACGAACATATTTCCGGTATGCCTCCTCTATCGTTTCTTTTGTTATCTTTTTACTATTTGCTTGTTGTGAAAGTGTAAAAGTTGTTCTCATAAAAATATTTTTATTATTACTTATTTTTCAGATTGGTAAACGCAATTTTATTATTCTTATTGCTTTTTCCGGAACAAAAATAACGGCAACGGAATCTTTTTCATTTTTCATATAAAAATAT
>WFZU01000099.1 GCA_015489405.1 Bacteroidales bacterium | reverse complement strand
CTTTTGTTGTGTTGAGTAGAGGGGGGTAATCTTGTTTTCTTAATATGTTTTACCGGAAAAATGAATCTTGGATCATCCCCGTGTTTACAAAAATGGGAGTAAAAAAAAGACCTCCTAAAAAAGAGGTCTTCGAGGGTGGTACCACCTGGATTTGAACCAGGGACACCAGGATTTTCAGTCCTGTGCTCTACCAACTGAGCTATGGTACCTTTAAAATCAGGGCGCAAAATTACGTAACTTTTTTAAACTGCAAATCTTTTTTTAATTTTTTTTAACGGCATTGTTGGTATTTATCTTTTACCTTTGCAATTCAATATTTTAGAAGAAAATAAATATGGATTTAGTTATCGATATTGGTAACACTTTTGCAAAAGTTGCACTTTTCTCGGAGGGACGATTACATACTTTAAGCCGTTTTTCCTCTCTTTCTTTGGATGATATTCTCGATTTTACCAAGGCTTTCAGTTCGCAAATTTCAGCTGCGATTGTCAGTTCCGTGCGGGACTATCCTTCCGGGATTGATGCTTATTTGGAGCAAAATTATTTTTTTATTCATTTAGAACCTGCAACGGCTGTTCCCATTAAGAGCAATTATGAGACGCCGGAGACGCTTGGGAAAGACCGTTTGGCTGTGGCGGTAGCTGCCGCCTCTCTTTTTCCCGGAACCAACGCTTTGGTCATTGATGCCGGCACGGCTCTTACCTATGACCTTGTTACGGCTTCGGCTACCTATTTCGGGGGAGCTATATCTCCCGGGATACAAATGCGTTTTGATGCTTTGCATCATTTTACCGGTAAACTTCCCTTGCTTTCCGGACGGGAGAAAGTTTGTTTGGTCGGAAAAAATACGCGAAATTCAATTCTCTCCGGTGTGCTTAACGGTATTTTAGCGGAGGTGAAAGCAATCGTGGAGGACTATCAAAAGATGTTTCCGGAGCTCCAAATAATTTTTACCGGAGGGGATTATAAATATTTTGTTGATAAGCTAAATTTTCCCACTTTTGCAGAGCCAAACCTTGTATTGATGGGTTTGCAAAAGATATTAGAGTTTAATAGAGTGTAGATGGCTTATATACAGGAAGATATGTTTGTTTCCTGCGTATGGGCGCTACGAAATAAAGAGAAAATAGATGAACAATAGAGGTCTGATTGCGGGAGTAGTGATGTTTTTTGTGATGTTTTTGAGTGCTTCTTTGGAAGCGCAAATCGGGGCTTCCGATCCGTATTCCCGTTTTGGTGTAGGCTCGGCGTTTCAGATGAACAATGTGCGCAGCCTTTCTATGGGGCATATCGCTTACGGTTTGCGGAGCAATAATAATATTAATTTCAGAAATCCGGCATCCTATACCTCTTTCGATTCGACTTCTTTTTTGTTTGAGGCGGGGTTTGCCGGCAGTTCGCTCAGCCTGACTACTTTTGAAGCATCGGAGAAATCGAGTGCGGCTTCGGTCTCGCATTTGTTGATGGGCTTTCCCATATTTCGTTGGTGGCGGACAAGTTTTGGTTTTGTGCCTTCGACTGCCACCAATTATACGGTGGAGGATATGGTAAATACGGTTAATGGTAATACGTTGTATCGCTTTTCCGGGGACGGAGGTTTAAACCGTGTTTATATGGGGCACGCTCTACGGCTCGGCAACTATTTCTCCGTAGGAGTGAATGCCAATTATTTTTTCGGCACGATGAATCATATTCAACGGGTAGAGTTCCCCGATTCGGTGGAAATGTTGGCTTCGGAGGTGAAACATGATATCAGTGTCTCCGATATAGCTTTTGATTACGGCTTGCAATTTCATAAGAAAATTACCAAAAGCATACGACTCGGTATCGGTGCAACCTATGCCCCCAAAAGACTGCTTACCGGCGAAAAAGAATATCTGGTGCGCAGCTATAGCGGGCTGGGCGGTGTAATCAACTATAAGGATACGGTTGCGCTGGCTTTGGACGATCAAGCGAATGTGCAACTGCCGCAAGGCTACGGTCTCGGTTTTACCATTGAGCAAAACGGAAAATGGCTGGTAGGAGTGGATTATGAATGGAAAAACTGGGCGAACACGCTCTCTTTTGACGACTCAAATCCCAAAGCCAATACCTTTTCCGTAAGTCTGGGGGGAGAATATACCCCCAATAGGTATTATGCGCTAACATATTGGCAGAAAATGGATTATCGCTTGGGATTAAGGTATGCAAAGACCCCTCTGGTCTTTAGAAATCAACAAATTGATGAGTTTGGTATAACTTTTGGACTAGGTTTACCTATCAAAGGGCTTTTCCTCCAAGGGAGTAAGTCAAAAGTGAATGTGGGGATGGAACTCGGCAGGAGAGGCACCCTGGAAAACGATTTGTTGAGTGAGACATTTGTCAATTTTCGTTTGAGTGTTTCTATTTATGAATGGTGGTTTATGAAAAGAAAATTTGATTAATTTTGCCGAATTGATTTTGTGTTTATATAAAATAGATAAAGAATGAAAAGAAGAAGTTTTGTTATCGGTTTAGGTGTGTTGTTGTCTTTGGTGTTTGTTCAAATTTCAACGAAGTTGAGTGCGCAAGATACTTCCATTCCCAAATACGGAAAGGATAGCGTC
>WFZU01000098.1 GCA_015489405.1 Bacteroidales bacterium | reverse complement strand
TTTTTAATGTTTATAATAAAAAAGGCTGAGACAAGTATAGCTGCCGGAGAGAAAGAAAACAGAAAATAAGAAGAAAAAAAACGGCTTTCATCAATGCGTTACCTTGATCTTAGCGGGAAAAACGATTTAGAAAAATCTAAATCTATATGCCGGGAAAAATTGCTAAATTCCCTCCCCGAGGTGTCTCATTACTTCATCGAAAGCAATGCGAAACCAAATGGTATATTGCCGGGGATTGCGTCGCATGGATTCTTGAATTTCTTTCATAGAGCGAAATTCCCAGGCGTGTACCTCCTGTTCGTTAATATCCGGTTCGCCCTCGTAATAACCAAAAAAAACATGGTCAAATTCGTGTTCTATCAAGCCCTGTCCGACTTCATCGGAACGATATACAAAACTGAATTTTTCCGTAAGTGGAGTATCAAAACCCATTTCTTCGCGGAGACGGCGGTGGGCGGCGGCGGTGGTTTCTTCGCCCTCGCGCGGATGACTGCAACACGTATTCGTCCATTGCCCCGGAGAGTGATATTTGCTTAAAGCCCGTTGTTGCAACATGAGTTCACCCTTGGTATTGAAAACAAAAACAGAGAACGCACGGTGCAACTCTCCTTTGATATGGGCTTCCATTTTCTCCATCGTTCCCCTCATCTCATCGTTCTTATCCACCAAAATAACTCTCTCCATCCGCAAAAATTTTTTGCAAAGGTAAAATAAAAAAATACAGGATTTAGAAAATATCTAATTTTGCAGACGGAATAAGTAGTCGGCACTATCGCGGCGGTTCGTACGAACCGGTGAGGAAAGTCGGGACAACACAGAGCACCACGCTTCCTAACGGGAAGGCTTTTGCTACGGCAAAAGACAGCAAGTGCCACAGAAAATAACCGTCCTGCTCGTCAGGATAAGGGTGAAAACGTGAGGTAAGAGCTCACGCGCACGCTTGGCGACAAGCGTGTGGGGTAAACCTCGTGGGTTGAAAGATCAAATAGGTTAAGGTTTTTGGGCTGCTCGTCCAAGTGTACTTTGTACCGCCTTAACGGGTAGATCGATAGAGCTTACGGGCGACTGTAAGCCTAGATAAATGATAGTGTGCCCTCAAAGGGTAACAGAATCCCGCTTACAAGACTACTTATTCCTTCTTATATACCGGAAAATACAAGTGTGTGAAGAAACATCCGCTAATAGCATTGATAGAAAAAGGCGAAAGTCAACAGTTGGATTTCAAATTTGAAATTGCAGATGCAAGAAAAATAGCGCGTACTTTCGTAGCTTTTGCCAATCGCGACGGAGGGACTTTGCTCATCGGAATAAACGATGAAGGGAAAGTTACCGGAACCGGAATCCAAGAAGAACTTTTCATGGCGCGGAAGGCTCAAAATTTTATTTCACCACCGGTCCCTTTTCAATATAAGAAATGGCATATTGAAGGGAAAAAAGTCTTGGAGATCAGCATTCCCGAGAGCCACGAAAAACCGCATTTTGTGATTGAAAAAAGCGGTATCCACCGCTGCTATATTCGCTACAAAGACAAAAATATTCACGCCGACCCGACCTGGATACAGATGCAAGAAAAGAAAAATTCCTCCGATAATATCCACATCCGTTATACCGCCTTAGAACAAGCGTTTCTTTCTTTTCTGGAACAACAAAAAGAAGCAAATTTCACGCAACTGCTGCAAGCCCTGCTTATCGAAGAGGACGAACTGCGCAATATGCTTTCCGACTTTTGGAGCTTGGATATTATACGGGGAGAACTATCCGGAACGGACATTCTCTATTCGCTACGATAATCAAGAAAAAATGTGCTATTTAGCTCGTCCATAAAGGTATAGCTTGAGCTGGAATATTCAAGAACAAGGCTTGCGAAACACTCAAAATCAAGGAGTTGACTTCTGTCAATGAAGTTTTGGGTATGAGCATAACGCTTTATTGGACATTATAGACAAGCTCTATTTAAAACGTTTTATCTTACCCGATTTCAAATCAGCGCGATAGGCTTTCAAATCATTGCGCACTTCCGGTGCCAAAATCAGCAATCCGATAATGTTGGGAAATGCCATCGTGAGAATCATCATATCCGAGAAATCCATTACCGAGCCCAGATTGGAAGAAGAACCAACGACGATGAAAAACAAAAACAAAAAGAAGTAGAAATATTTGGCGACTTTGATACTTCCGAAATATTTTTTTGAAAGATTTCCAAAGAGATAGAGAAAGCCGTTCAATCCGTAGTAAGACCAGGAAATCATCGTAGAGAAAGCGAACAAGAAAATAGCTATCATCAAAAGATAGGGAAACCAAGGTAAGACCGTGGCGAATGCTTTGGAGGTAAGTTGTGCTCCTTCCAGCCCCAGCGTATTGTTATACGTTCCGGTAAAAATAAGAACCAGCGCAGTCATCGTACAAATAACCACGGTATCGATAAAGGGTTCGAGCAAAGCGACAAAGCCTTCGGTAACAGGGCGGTCGGTTTTGACGGCACTATGGGCGATTGCAGCGGAGCCTACTCCGGCTTCATTGGAGAATGCCGCCCGTTGAAAACCCACTATCAAAACACCTATCAAGCCTCCTTTCATCGCTGCCGGACTGAAAGCACCGGAAATAATCAGCCCGAAAGCTTCCCCCGTGCGGGTAATATTGGCGAAGATAATAAACAGGGCGGTTCCCACATACAAAAGAGCCATAAAAGGAACAATCTTGTCCGTAACTCTTGCTATGCTCCGAATGCCTCCGATAATCACAATACCTACCAGAATAGCTAAGATGACACCAAAGCCAAATCCCTGATTCTCAACGCTTGGAAAAACATAAGCCAATTGGGAGAAAGCTTGATTGGCTTGAAACATATTGCCTCCGCCGAAGGAGCCGCCAATGACCAGTATCGCAAAAATACCGGAAAGTATCAAACCGAATATTCCCAACCATTTTCCTCTTTTAGCCAGACCGTCGGAGAGGTAATACATGGGACCCCCAAAGACCGTTCCCTTAATGATTCTGCGGTATTTTACACCCAAAGTACATTCCGTAAATTTGGAAGCCATTCCCAGAAGACCGGCAACAATCATCCAAAAGGTTGCTCCGGGACCGCCCAAAGAGACGGCAATGGCAACGCCGGCGATATTGCCCAGTCCGACCGTAGCGGAAAGGGCTGTCGTCAAGGCTTGGAAATGGGTAACTTCACCCGGCTCATCCGGGTCGTCATATATTCCCCGTACCAAATCAATCGCATGTTTAAAGCCCGTAAAATTGATAAATTTCATAAATACCGTGAAAAAAAGCGCTCCGAGAATCAACCAGACTACCACCAAAGGGGTTTTCGTTTTCATCGGAATTTTCACGCGCTCTCCACGGGCATTGGTCTCATACAGGAAATGCCCTTCCGCATCTTTTTGATACAGTATCTGCCCGTTCTCATCACGAATGACCGGATCATAGAGTCCCAATTTAGCAAAAATATCCACAAACAATACATCCCCCATCTTTTTTACTACCGGACGAAAAGCATTGTCTATTTTTTGACTCATACTCAATTCCTCTTTTTGCTGTTTTTCTGCCGTCCAAGCAGGTAAACTCAAAAGGAATAAGGCTGCGAATAATAAAGTTTTAATTTTCATATTTTTGCCATTTATGTGAACGTTATTTTTTGATCATTTTGGAGATATGCATAATCTCTTTTATCTTTTCAATTTGCTCCGGGGTGCCCAATACAAAGAGTTTGCTGGTATGACGCAAGGGCATATCCGGCGGAGGATTAAGTACATATTTTCCCTCGGGCGTTTTCAGTCCGATGATATTGGCACCCGTTTTTTTACGGATACCGATTTCGGCGATGGTCTTTTCCCGGTTTTCCTCCGGAGAAAAATTACATTCGATTTCTTCTAACATCGTCGGGTCATTTCCGTGTACGGAAATATGTTCTAAAAACTCAATAACATCCGGATGGGAGACAAGATTTGCCATGTGTGCCCCTCCTACCAGTTCGGGTCTCACGACATTATCGACACCCGCCATACGCAATTTTTTTTCTTCATTGTCACCCGAAGCGCGGCTGATAATCAACAAGCCGGGATTGAGAGAGCGGGCAGTCAAAACGACATAGAGATTGTGAGCATCCACCGGAAGCGTAGTAATCAAAGCCGATGCCGACATTATTTTTGCGCTCATCAACACTTCATCTTGTGTGGCGTCTCCCTCGATGAAAAAATCTTTTGCCAAGGGAAAGTCTTTTACTACGCTACTGTCTTTGTCGATAGCAATAAACGTTTTTTTGTAGGAATGTAAGTCGCGAACAGCTTGCTTGCCGTTTCGTCCCAGACCGCATACGATAACATGATTTTGCATATTTTTAATGGATTTTTTCCGGTATCCTCTAATAAAAAAATTCAGTTGATGCTCAAAAACATACGAAGACAATATGGAAAGTGCGTAGGCGTAGGTGGTCAGACTTGACACGATAAGAAAAATCGTAAACAACTTGCCGCCGTGAGAAAGGTCTTTCACCTCTCCGAATCCGACCGTCGAGACGGTGATGACTGTCATATAGAGCGCATCTACCCACTGCATTCCCTCAATCAACATATAGCCCGCCACGCCTAAAACCATGATAAAGACCAAAATGGACAATCCCAAAAACAATTTTATTCTACCCGAAGTCCAATCCATATCAATCTCCGTATTTTGAGCCCACAAAGTTAAATATTTTTCGGACATGGTAAAACAAAAACCTCTTGCCGGAAAAACACTCGATTCATAGCCGGGAAAGAAAGCTCAACAAGTCCCCTGCAATTCATCTGCGGCATTTTCGCCCCGCAAGATATTTTCGGATAAAATAGAGGACAAATGAAGTAGTTTTTTGTCTTTGCACAGCCGCTTTATGTGTGCTTCCCGGAGTCCTTTGCCGGGAACCGGAAAATTGAAAAGCAAGGCATTGGCGGAAATATGTTTGGGAAAGAAGCCTGTTATTATTTAAGAAGCATGCCATATACATTCAACACAAAATATTGTAATACAACATGTTAAATTGATATTTACAGCGTTTAT
>WFZU01000097.1 GCA_015489405.1 Bacteroidales bacterium | reverse complement strand
TTTTTGTGGTGATTTTTCCGCTTTGGTCGTATTTTTCTATGATTTGTCCTTTATTATTGTTGGTGGGGTCAGTTTCCGAAATAGTGGTAGTCTTCCTTTCTTTTTTTCCTTACTTTTTTCTGTAGGAAAAAAAGAAACCCCACCGTTGCAGAACAAGGGATAGAAATACCAAAATCCGTACTAAAACATAAAAAAACCTTTTGGTCTTTATTTTTTTAAGAAAATTTTATGCACTTCTACGCCTTCCCTGCTTACCAGCTTAACCAGGATGTAGTTTTCCGCAGTATTGAGATTGATACGGGTTTCCGGTGTCCGGATATGCCGGGTCTGTAATTCCTGTCCGAAAAGCGAATAAACGTGCAAATCCGCTTCCCTGCCATCCGTGGAGCGTACATATAATGCTCCGTTGCGGACGAAGATATGAAAATGCTCTTCCCCACCGGTTTCCGGCGCAGCCGGTTTGGCAAAAGATATTTGGAAATGACGGGTTTCGTTTTTGTTTGTCTTGAAATGATAATTTTGACTACTGATATTCAGCAATTTATGATTGGAGAGGTCGCTTATCCAGATATCTCCGGACGGTTCTGAAAGGAGCGAAAGCGTATATTCTCCCGCTTGTCCGGTGTGGACAACCGCCTCAACCTTTTGCCGGCGGGGAAGGACGTTGACGGAGAGCTTTTCGCCGTTTTGTACGAAGTACAATTGGGGAGCCGCCTCCAACCCAAAGAGCTTATAAGCATCGTAAGCCGGGTCAAAGTCTTCGCTCGCATCCGGACGAAAAGTTAGAATCATTTCATCGCTATAGGTTTTGCCGCGGATGCGGAAATGCAGTTCATCATCTCCATATTGCGGTTCCTCTTTCAGGAAAACATTATCCGTGTGGCGGCGGTTGGCTGCCGGAATGCTAACATAGGCACCGGAGGCGGTCGCCCGTATCCAGAAACCCTGTCCGGTACTCACGATAGAATCCAAGGTGCCGGTGCCCGAAGTGTTGATACTTTTGTAATTGCCGCTGCTTTGGTCCCAAGCATAGATCGTTTGTGCGGCATTGTGAAACGTCCAATTCGCATTAAATAAAAGTCCGGAGCTGAAAGGGTTGCCTATCATATTCCAGCCTTGACCGCCCGGGTGGGGATGCGGAGAAGTATATTCCAGATTGATATTTTTATTACTTGCAACGATTTCTCCGTGGTGTGTTACCGTAATATCGCCGCCGGAGGCATCCGCCCAGGCGAAATAGCTTTTCCCGTTTTCCAAAGCGACATTAGTCGGGACAATGTAGGACCACGAGCTGTCATTTTCATTGTATTGTTTCAAGTATATTCCGGTGAAAGTGCCGGAGTCATCACCCGAAACGGGAGGAGCTGCCATATGCCATTGTCCGGCTTTCAGGTAGGTCTGAATATCTGCCGTCCGGCTCTCGTTGCCGATAAAATCCGCCGTTCCGTTGGCATCGCTTTCAAGCAAGAGAGTTCCGCCTATTTCAAAATGCGAAGCATTATTGGTCAGATGCATTTCCGGACTGATCGTAAGGTCGTATGCCATTGCATCTCCGGAGATTACGGGTTTGTTGTTCGCCGCCGGAATTTCGACAATATCGGAAGCATCGGGAACATAGGAAGTATTCCAATTGCCTTGGGTATTCCAATCCGTAGAGAGACTTCCCGTCCATTGAAGATTCGTTTTATGCCGGCCGGGAGTCATCTGATCACCGGCGGCACCGCTGCCATTGACCGTTGTCAGGATAATCCATTCATTGGCGTCCCAAGTGGTATGGGGCGTATCAATATTCCGTTTCCTTACGGCGTGTCCGTCCGTGTATTCCCAGGCTTTACCCGAACCGTTTTCATTTTCCACTCCATAGATATCCAGCAAATTTCCATTGCTGTGATTCCCGTTTTCATACAACAGATAAGCATCGTTTCCGTTGCCGGAAATGCTGCTGCTGACTTGGTCTGCCGCAAAACCATAGGCATTTTGAAATTCGGTGGCATTATAGGCAATCACAAAGGCACTATGAGCGGGGATGCTCCCCGTGAGCGCAATGTCGGCATAATTTCCACCGTTTGACTGCTTGGTCAGGTAGTAGTTGCCGGAGGCTAAATCCACCGCCGAAGCGGAAGCATTATACAACTCCACAAAACGGTATTTGTAAGAATCTTTGGGGTCGGCAATCTCCGAAATAAATAGTCCCCCGTTGCTTTGGATAGTAATATTGTTGCTAATAGCATCCGGAAGTGTGCCATATTGTCCACGGAGGCTGATAATTTCTTCCTGGTTATATTGAACATCATTCCACGTATATTCCCCTTGTACAAGATTTTGCGTAAGCCCGCTTGCGGCGGAAAGTGTACCACTACCACTTTGGAGACTCAATTGGGCGGAGCCCTGTTGGTCTGTATCTACATTATCGAAAATATCCGTTGCTGCAAGACTGACGGTGAAATCCGTATTGACATTAGCAGTTGGCGGAGTAGTTATGGAGAGCCGGTCTGCTAATACATTGAGGCGGTTGCGGTCGCCGCTAATGTCGCTTGCTGCTCCTCCGGCATTGCTTGCTGCAAAGTCCGAACCGGAAGGAGATGCCGTAGCCGAGGTGATGCTTATCTGAAATTGATCGTGGTCGGTAAGCGTTGTAGTAAAGCTGGCGCGCAGTGAAAAATCTTGGGTCCCGTCGTCGGGTGCCGTAATATTCAAGCCGGAAAAGTTGAGGGTAGCCGCTCCGTCCAATTCTCCCAATTCGTTGTTTCCTTGATAGAGTGCGATGCGGCGGATGAGCCCTGCTCCGGACAACGAAAACGTAATATTGCTCAAAACGGTCGGATCGCTGTCGGCATCATTGCCCGCAGTGCCTCCGTCCCGCAATGTGAAACGTGCCACTTCAATATCATCGCTGCCGTTTTGAATATCGGCAGCTTGGTAATTTACGTACAAGATATTTTCCGGTTCGCTGAAAGCGCTGCTCCGGACGATGTCGGATTCCGATGAAGCGGAAGCGCTCATTGCCGTCCAACAAAAATCATCAATAATGAGGTGTCCCGGATTGTTGTCACTCAATATGCGGATATATACGGGATTGTGGTTGTCGTTGACATCGTAAGAAAATTGCAGATAGGTGTTTCCGCTGTAGCTTTGGGAAGTGATATTCGTCCAATTGCTGTTGTCATAGCTTTTTTGAAGGACGAAAGTTCCTCCGCCGCTATTAAGCTCTCTATACCAGAAACTTACGTTTCCTACGGTATTCATTGCAGGACTTCGCAGGTGAGCTCCGGCTTTGTCATCATTGATGCGTGCGGCAGCACCGGTTCCGCCTCTTGCATTGGCAGCTTGTTCACGATAGACTTGATTGAGATGCCAAGTACCGCTGTTGAGATTGACATCTCCGGTCGTATAGGAAGCAGGCAATCCGGTATCAAAATCTTCACAAGTGGAAGAAGATGCGGAAGGCGTTGTGGCGTTTGCTTGGGGAGCGGCAGGAGAAGTCTTAAAATCAATGTCCGTATCGTCATTGGCGTAAGACCAAACCTTGAAATAATAGGTTGTCTGTGGAGAGAGGTTGTCAAAATGGTAGGAAGCCCCGCTATTGTAAAGCACTTTGACCAAGGCACTCCCATCCGAAAGATCGGTATCTTCTACCGGGTCATTGCCGTCCACGGGATCCGTGAAACTCCCGCTCGTATTTGCTTTGATAAGGTAGGCATCCGGCAGGTTGTTGCCGGTCGCTTCCGTCCACGAAAGGTTGATGTCGCTGCTTCCGGTAGCCGTAGCGGTAAATGAAGTAGGATAATTATCCGGTTCCGGGTTGGGAGTGCAGACCCCGAAAACTTCGCACACCCATTCGGGATGATTGATATAGGGATTGGCATTGTGTTGTTTGTTATATACTTCATCGTTGCGGTCCAATTCTTTTTGACTGACGGGATCGTCCAGATGCCATTGGTAAATCATATCGTAATATTCCTGGCGAAAAGTGCCGTCCGTATTAAACACATAGACAATATCCGTTCCGGGATTATTTTGCCTCCAAGCAGCTACATCGTAACGGGTTGCCATATAAAACAAGGCTCTTGCAAAATCCCCTTTATATTCGTCAATAGGCTCAAAAACCGTCCAGGAACTCCCGTACACACTGGTGTTTGTGCCCAGTTTGGAGCCGTTGCTTGAGGTCCAATTGGTGTATTCCACGTTACCGTAGGCATAGGAGCCTCTTTTTTGGTTTACAAAACCGTCGGCTGCCACCAACTGATTTAAATCCGAATATTGGGCGCTGTATTTGGTAGGATCCTTTTCGTCATTATTTTTATCCTTGCTGCCGCCCCACCAGGATTTCGGGAAAGAGTGTTCGCGGTTGTAGCAGTCCCCTTCTTGGGTAAAAGTCCCGCATTGGTCATTTCCCAAATCATAGTAGTAGGCAGCCGTGCCACCGGGAATATCCGAATACATATCCCAAATGGTATTATTGTCGGGATACGGATAGACATCCGTTTTGCCGAAGGCGTTCCACACGGCATTGTAAGAGATGGGATTGTGCCCATTGGTGATAATATTGTGAAGTTCCGATTTTAATGCACTGCCCGTCAGCCCGATAGCGCTATCGTAATAGTTGGAAGGCACTTGAGCGGACAGACCGAATACGGACATGAGTAATACGAGAAGGCAAATATTTTTTTTCATTCGTTATTATTTTTATGTAATGTATTAAAATCGTCTGCCCTGTTCAGCCCGGCAGGCGAATACGGCAAAAGTACAATAAAAAGCGTTAGAAAGAAGAAAATATCTATCTTTGCCCGAGTGAACATTTCTTCTAAACGAAAGAGAAAGGAGATGAAAAAAATACGGAAATTTATTCAAATGTTGGGTCCCGGTTTGTTGTATGCCGGGGCGGCGGTAGGCGTATCCCATTTGGTGCAATCCACCCGTGCGGGAGCCAGTTACGGATTTGATTTGTTGTGGATTTTGATACTGGCAAATGTGGTAAAATATCCGTTTTTTGAGTTCGGGGCGCGCTATCCGGCGCTGACCGGCAAAAGTTTGATTGAAGGTTACCGCAAATTAGGCAATTGGGCAATCATATTATTTACCCTCCTGACTGTCAGCACGATGTTTACCATACAAGCTGCCGTCACGGTGGTAACGGCGGGACTGGTGTCCAATGTCTTGGGCTTGCATCTTTCTGCGGTGTGGGTCAGTGCCATTATTTTGCTGGTAACAATGATGATATTGGGCTACGGACGCTATTCGCTTTTGGATAAATTGATAAAATGGGTGATTGTGATACTATCCCTTTCCACCCTTATTGCGGTGGTTTCCGCTTTTATGAAGGGCTACCACCCCAATGCGGAGTTCGTGAAACATTTTTCGTGGGATAGGAAATTGGATATTCTGTTTGTTGTTGCCTTCATCGGTTGGATGCCCGCACCGATAGATGTCTCCGTGTGGCAGTCGTTGTGGGGCGTTGCCAAAGCCCGGGAATTGGGCAAACGCCCGCCTTTGAAACAAAGTTTATTGGATTTCAATATCGGATATATCGGTACGGCAATTTTGGCGGTGGGCTTCTTGATATTGGGGGCTATGGTGATGTATGGTAGCGGGGAGACCTTATCGCCTTCCGGCTCTGTCTTTGCCGGCCAATTGATTAGTTTATACACGAAAAGCATCGGCGCTTGGGCTTTTCCGGTTATCGCTATCGCTGCCATTGCCACGATGTTTTCCACAACCTTGACTTGTTTAGATGCCTATCCTCGCGTGATGAGCCCTTTGACAACCTTTTATTTTCCATCTTTGCAGAAAGAGAAAAAGCGGATTGACATCCTGTCCTGGTTTTGGATTGTCATCGTCGTGAGCGGGGCTTTATCGCTATTGCTATTTTTCCAATCGGGAATGCGTTTTATGGTGGATTTGGCTACTACGCTCTCTTTTTTGACGGCTCCGCTTTTAGCATACCTTAACTATAAAGTATTGTCAGACAAACATTTAAAAGAAGAGTTACCCCTTTGGTTAAAATATTACGCGATTGCGGGCATCCTCTTTTTGAGTGCCTTTGCCGGATATTTTGTCCTGTTGAAATTGGGAATTGTGCAGCTGTAAATTGCAATCCAATTCATTTTTCAGCTTCCGTAGAAAATGACCATAAAAACATCCGGACCATTACCTCATTCATCATTGCTTGCAATGAAGCGATAAGGTTGTAGTCCGGAAATCGAACAGGACTACCGGAGTTCGCACCTTAATGTAAGCGATCTGTTTTGAGCTCCGGACAGCAAGAGTCAGGGTTCTTAAAATTCCGCATTCTTCGGCGTACGCGGGAAAGCAATCACATCGCGAATATTTTTCATTCCGGTAACAAATAGCATCAATCGCTCAAAGCCCAGACCGAATCCGCTATGCGGAACGGAACCGAATTTACGCGTATCGAGATACCACCACATTTCTTCTTTGGGCACTCCCATTTCATCCATTCTCCGGATGAGGAGTTCCAAATTTTCTTCCCTCTGTGAACCGCCGACGATTTCGCCGATTTGCGGGAAGAGAATATCCATAGCCCGTACCGTCTTTCCGTCTTCGTTCAACTTCATATAGAAAGATTTAATATCCTTCGGATAATCGGTAACGATCACGGGTTTCTTGAAATGTTTTTCGACCAAGTAGCGTTCGTGCTCGGATTGCATATCAAAGCCCCATTCCTGTACCGGGAATTGGAAGCGTTTCTTTTTATTCATTTTGGAATTGCGTAAAATATCGAATGCTTCCGTATAGGTGATGCGGGCAAAATCATTTTCCAAAACAAAGCGCAATTTCTCTTTCAGTTCAAAGGGCGAGCGTTTGTCCTGCGGCAATCCTTTTTCTTCAAATATCAGCCGTTGACTCAAAAAGCTCAAATCATCATCTGCATTTTCGAGGATATAACGTATCACGTATTTCAGCATCTCTTCCGCCAAATCCATATTGTCGTGGATGTCATAAAAAGCCATTTCGGGTTCGATCATCCAAAATTCCGCCAGGTGGCGGGAGGTATTGGAATTTTCCGCACGGAAAGTAGGACCGAAAGTATAGATTTCGCCCAAGCCCATAGCAGCAAGCTCCCCTTCGAGTTGTCCCGAGACGGTAAGATTTGTTTTCCGTCCGAAAAAATCCGCTTTCCAATCTACTTCTCCCGTTTCGGTCAAAGGGGGATTTTTCGGGTCCAATGTCGTTACGCGGAACATTTCACCCGCACCCTCTGCATCCGAGGCGGTGATGATAGGCGTATGAATATTGACAAAACCTTTTTCGGTAAAAAACCGGTGAATGGCAAATATCATTTGATGACGGATGCGGTTGATAGCACTGAACGTGTTGGTGCGGAAACGCAGATGCGCTATTTCCCGCAGAAATTCCAAGCTGTGCCTTTTAGGCTGCAAGGGATATTCATCCGGGTCGGCTTCGCCCAGAATAATAATTTCTTTTGCCAATACTTCCACTTTCTGTCCCGAACCTTGCGACTCAATGAGTTCTCCTGTAACGGACAGGGAAGCTCCGGTATGAATCTTTTGAAGCAAATCTTCTTGTATTTTGGCAAAATCAACCACTATTTGAACATTGTTTATGGTCGAGCCGTCATTGAGGGCAATGAATGCCACATTTTTGCTTTGACGTTTGGTTCTTACCCAACCCATAACGCGGACTTCACTTCCGGTAGCATCACTTTTTAATAATTCCTTGATTCTGTTTCTTTTCATCTTTGCAATTAAAATTCCATATTAAACATTGTATGAGCGTAGTCTGACGCTTTAATTATTTTTTCTGACAATTTATCCTTCCGGTTAGCGTGCTGACCACTTCCCGTATTAATAGCAGTCGCCCCCGGCATTTTGATTTATTTCTCTTCCTCAAAAAGGCTGTCCACAAAAGCGGTACGGTTAAAGACTTGCAGGTCTTCCATTTGTTCCCCGATGCCAATGTATTTGACCGGGACTTTAAACATATCCGATATTCCGATGACCACGCCACCTTTGGCGGTACCGTCCAGCTTTGTCAGCGCCAAGGCGTTCACTTCGGTAGCAGCCGTAAATTGACGGGCTTGTTCGATGGCATTTTGACCGGTGGAAGCGTCCAAGACGAGCATAATTTCGTGGGGAGCGTCGGGAATCACTTTTTTCATCACCCGTTTGATTTTGGAGAGCTCATTCATCAGGTTGATTTTGTTGTGCAAACGCCCTGCGGTATCAATAATCACGACATCCACATCTTCCTCTACCGCTCTTTTTACCGTTTCGTAAGAGACGGCGGCAGGGTCCACATTCATTCCTTTGGAGACAATCGGGACATCCACGCGTTTAGACCATATAATCAGTTGGTCCACCGCTGCCGCCCGGAAGGTGTCTGCCGCTCCCAACATCACCTTATAGCCGGCATTTTTATACTGGTAAGCCAATTTCCCGATAGTCGTGGTCTTGCCCACTCCATTGACTCCAACGACCAAAATTACGTAAGGTTTTTTCCCTTCGGGAATACTGAATCCTTGGTGGTCCGCACTTTGATTCTCTTCCAGCAGGGCAGCAATCTCCTCTTTCAAGATGGTATTCAATTCCTGCGTTCCCAGAAATTTGTCTCTGGCAACTCTTTTCTCTATCCGCTCGATGATTTTCAAGGTCGTATCCACGCCTACGTCTGAAGTAATCAGGACTTCTTCCAGATTGTCCAACACCTCGTCATCCACTTTGGATTTTCCGGCAATAGCACGCGAAATTTTGCTGAACACGGACTTTTTAGTCTTATTCAGCCCTTGGTCTAATTTGTCCTTGTCTTTTTTAGAAAAAAATCCGAATATACCCATAAGTTTCTATTTTAGCCTGCAAAAATAGGCTAAATTATTGAAGTAGAACCGGATTTCCACAAAAATTTTATGATTTGATTTTTATCAAAAATTTTTATTTTTTTACCCAAAACTTCCTATCTTTGCCACCGCTTACAGGAGAAGTTTGTACAAGTAAGGGACAGGTAAGGGTGCAGGACAAATCTCCCGTTTATGAATGTGAAATAAATATTGCAATGATGAGTACACAGGATTTTAAACAGCAGATATTACAAGGGATTCCTTCCGAATTGCCGGAACGGAGACCCCTGAATCCGGATTTGGATCACGCTCCCAAGCGGAAAGACATTCTCTCTCCGGAGGAAAAGAAGTTGGCAGTAAGGAATGCTTTACGCTATTTCCCTGCGAAATTTCATCGCATATTGGCTCCCGAATTTAAGGAGGAATTGGAGCAATACGGACGTATTTATATGTATCGTTTCCGTCCTTCGTACCGGATTTATGCCAGGGATATAGATGCTTATCCGCATCAATCGCGACAGGCTGCCGCCATTATGTTGATGATAAGCAACAATTTGGATCCCGCTGTCGCCCAACATCCGGAGGAATTGATAACCTACGGAGGCAACGGTGCGGTATTTCAAAACTGGGCACAATATCTGCTTACGATGCAGTATCTTGCCACGATGACTGACGAGCAAACGTTGGTGATGTATTCGGGACACCCGATGGGGCTTTTCCCCTCGCATAAAGATGCTCCGCGAGTGGTCGTTACCAACGGAATGATGATACCGAACTATTCCAAGCCGGACGACTGGGAACGGTATAACGCATTGGGAGTAACCCAATATGGTCAAATGACCGCCGGTTCGTATATGTACATCGGTCCGCAAGGCATAGTGCACGGGACTACACTGACGGTATTGAATGCAGCCCGCCGGATAGACCGCCGGTCGGAGTCCGCAGAAGGGAAACTCTTTGTAACTTCGGGACTGGGAGGAATGTCCGGAGCACAGCCCAAAGCGATAGTGATAGCCGGCGGCGTGGGCATCATCGCAGAAGTCAATCCCAAAGCGGCACTCAAACGTTTTGAGCAGGGCTGGGTGGACGAACTCCACGAGGATGTGGACGAAGTCATCGACAGGGCATTGCAAGCCCGGCAGAAGCGCGAAGCGGTTTCCTTGGCTTATCTCGGCAATGTGGTAGAACTCTGGGAAAGACTCGTCGAAAGGAATATCAAAGTGGATTTGGGTTCCGACCAGACTTCCCTGCACAATCCTTTTGCCGGAGGCTATTATCCCGCAGGTTTGACCTACGAACAATCCAAAGCGATGATGCGGGAAGACCCGGAAGGTTTCCGCAAAGCGGTATATGCCTCCCTTCGCCGCCAAGTGAAGGCTATCAACGCATTGACTGCCAATGGGATGTACTTTTTCGACTATGGCAATGCCTTCTTACTCGAATCGGGCAGAGCCGGAGCGGACATCTTCAAAGCGGATGGAGAATACCGGTATCCTTCCTATGTGCAAGACATTATGGGTCCCTTGAATTTTGACTATGGTTTTGGACCTTTTCGCTGGGTCGTAACCTCCTCTATTCCGGAGGAATTGGACGAGACCGACCGCATTGCCGCAGAGGTGATGACGAAAATAGCGGAGACCGCTCCCGCGGAAATTGCGCTGCAAATGAAAGACAATATCCGTTGGATCAAAGAGGCGAAAGCCAATCGTTTGGTGGTCGGTTCGCAGGCACGGATTTTATATGCCGATTGCCTCGGTCGTACGGAGATTGCCAAAGCCTTCAACCGGGCTATCCGCGAAGGGCGTATTTCCGCCCCTATTGTCTTGGGAAGAGACCACCACGACGTCTCGGGCACAGATTCTCCTTTCCGGGAAACTTCCAACATTTATGACGGTTCCCGTTTTACGGCGGATATGGCGATACACAATGTGATTGGGGACGCCTTCCGCGGTGCTACGTGGGTCTCTATCCACAATGGCGGTGGTGTCGGCTGGGGAGAAGTAATCAACGGCGGATTCGGAATGGTCTTGGACGGTTCGGAAGAGGCAGACCGGAGACTTCAAATGATGCTCCATTGGGATGTGAATAACGGTATCTCCCGCCGGAGTTGGGCAAGAAATTCCGGTGCCCTTTTCGCTATCAAAAGAGCCATGGAACTCAATCCCGGATTGAAGGTAAGCCTTCCGGAAATCGTAGAGGACGAACTCTTGGACGAATTGTATTAAAACATTTGGCAGAAACATATTCTGCTAATAATTAATAATTTACACAAAACAACCGGAATCGGGTTTTGTGCGTTAATTGAAAAAAAAGAATCGTATATGAGAAAAAGAATAATTGCCGGAAATTGGAAAATGAATCTGACTTTCGAGGAAGCCGGCGAACTGATAGACCAATTGGATGAATATTTGCAAGGAACGGATACAGGGAATCGTGAAGTAATCCTTTTTCCGCCTTATGTGTATCTGGAATTGACCGGGGATATTGCGGAGGAAAATGCCGCTTTGTCTTTTGGAGCACAAAATGTCAGCGAACATGATGCCGGTGCTTATACCGGGGAAATTTCCGCACGGATGTTGGCGTCTATGGGCGTTGAATACGTGATTGTCGGGCATTCGGAAAGGCGTAAATATTTTCACGAGACCAATGAAATATTGGCACAAAAAGTGAATCAATGTCTCGAGCATGATATGAATCCGGTTTTTTGTATCGGTGAGGTCTTGGAACAACGGGAAGCAGGCAAGCACTTTGAAGTTATCAAAACCCAGTTGCAAGAGGGACTTTTCCACCTCAACAAGGAGGAAATCAGGGCTTGTGTCATCGCTTACGAGCCGGTGTGGGCAATCGGAACGGGCGTTACCGCAAGCCCCGCACAGGCAGAGGAGATGCACGCCTATATTCGCCAACTCTTGGCGGAACGTTACGATGCCGGTCTGGCGGATGAAATACGCATACTCTACGGGGGAAGTGTCAAAGCTTCCAATGCTGCAGAGATTTTTGCACAGGAAAATGTGGACGGAGGGCTGATCGGGGGTGCTTCCTTGAAATTTGAGGAGTTTGCAAAGATTATTGAGGCTTAACCGTTTTTCAACATCCCGTTTTCTATCGTCAATATCCGGTCTGACAGGGCTTCGGCGGTGCGTATATCGTGCGTAACGTGAAAGATGGTTTTCCCCTGCCGGTGCATTTTTTTCAGCAGCCGGCTTATCTCTTCTTTACGTTTATCGTCCAATGCCGAGAGCGGTTCGTCCAGCAGGATGAGTGGCGGGTCGTAAGCTAATACGCGAGCGAGTGCCAGCCGTTGAGTTTCCCCTCCGGAGAGGGTCGCAGCGTTTTGCGACAAGCGTTTTTCGATACCCATTCCGGTGGCAAGCCGGACAATCATTTCCTGACGTTGTCCCGCGTTCATCTTTTTCCTTTTGAGCGGATATTCAATGTTTTGGGCTACCGTAAGATGAGGAAAGATTGCCATATCTTGAAAAACAATTCCAATGGCTCGTAGGTGGGCGGGAATAGAAGTAATATCCTTTCCTTGAAAGAGGATTTTTCCCGTATCCGGCGACCACAATCCGGCGATGATTTCAAGCAACAGGGTTTTCCCTGCTCCCGAAGGTCCGGTCAGGGCAAGGTATTCCCCTTCGCGAATGTGAAGATTAATATCCCGCAAACGGAAATCGCCGGCACGAAAAGAAATATCTACGAGTCGCAACATTGGCTGAATATTTCGGGTGGATATGCAATATGCGAAAGAAAGAGGGCATTGCCGGGTACGGACATTCCCGCCATACTCCGGTCTTTGGAAGCGATGATGCGGTGCAAGTCCTCCACCGCCCGTTTTCCCGTTCCTATTTCCAGCAGCGTCCCTACGATAGCACGCACCATATTCCGCAAAAAGCGGTCGGCTGTGATATGGAAAATATACTGTCCGTCCCGCTCTTCCCACCAAGCTTCGGTGATGCTGCAATCGTTGGTCTTGGTCTGTGTTTTGCTCTTGGAAAATGCACTGAAATCCCGGTATTCAAAGAGGATTTCGGAAGCTCGATTCATCCCGGATATATCCAAATCAAAAGGGTGAAAAAAAGAATATTGGCGACGGAAGGGGGATTTGTGCCGGTGTATGTAGTAGGTATAGGTTCGCGAAAGTGCGGAAAAACGGGCATGGGCATCCGCCGGAACCGGAAACAGCTCGTAAAAAACAATATCCCGTGGCAAAATGGCATTGCATTTATACAAAAAAGTAGCCATATCCATGGGGAGTTTGTCTTCGATATCGAAGTGCAAATAAAAGGACTTTGCGTGCACGCCGGTATCGGTTCTTCCGCAGCCGGTAACCTTTACGGCATTGCCGGATAATTTCCGGAAACAGTCTTCAATCTCCGCCTGCACACTGTGGGCATTCTTTTGTATCTGCCAGCCGTGATATTGCGAGCCGTCATAAGCCAAATGGACAAAATAACGCATCTATGTATTCTTTTGGTCGTATTCCATAGCCGCTTTCACAAAGTGCAGAAAAAGGGGAGCCGGACTTACTACGGTGCTTTTGTATTCCGGGTGAAATTGCACCCCAACAAACCAGGGATGTTCCGGGATCTCTATTATTTCTACGAGGTCATTGTCGGGATTGATACCGGTAAATTTCATTCCGGCAGTTTCAAATTCCCGGCGGAAAGAGTTGTTAAATTCGTAGCGGTGGCGATGTCTTTCGCTGATATGGACAGCGCCATAAGCTTGGTATGCTTTGGAGTCTTTTTCCAACTGACAGGCATACGCTCCCAGACGCATCGTGCCTCCCATATTGGTAACGGATTTTTGGTTTTCCATAAGGTCTATCACCGGATAGTGCGTATTGGGATTCATCTCGCTGGAATGAGCATCTTCGTGTTTCAAGACATTCCGGGCAAATTCCACAACAGCCATTTGCATACCGAGACAGATACCCAGAAAAGGGATTCGCTGCGTACGGGCATATTCAATGGCTTTTATCTTCCCTTCGATACCCCGTTCTCCAAAACCGGGAGCTACCAAGATTCCACTGACATCCGCAAGGTCTTCGCCGACCGATATGTTTTCCGCTTGTACCAGTTTTATTTTTACTTGCACACTATGGTAGGCTCCGGCGTGAATAAAAGACTCGTTGATAGATTTATAGGCATCCGGCAATTCGGTATATTTCCCGACCAGGGCAATAGAAACGGTGGAAGTAGGGTGTTTGATATTGTAGAGGAAATCTTTCCAAACATTCATTTGCGGTTGCGCATTGATCGGCATACGGGTTTTGCGAAGGACTTCCACATCGAGTTTTTCTTCCTGCATTTTCAGCGGGACTTCATAGATGGTATCCAGGTCAATGGATTCAATCACCGATGAAGGCGGCACATTGCAAAACAGGGCAATCTTGTTCCGGATGTTTTGCGAGAGCTCGTATTCGGTACGGCAGACAATAATGTCCGGTTGCACTCCGGACTCCTGCAAGGTCTTGACGGAATGTTGAGTAGGTTTTGTTTTGAGTTCGCCTGCCGCTTTGAGGTAAGGAACATAGGTGAGCAAAATCACGGCAACGTTTTGATAATTTTCAAACCGCATCTGACGGACCGCCTCTACATAAGGCAAGGACTCGATGTCCCCGACCGTGCCGCCAATCTCCGTAATCACGAAATCATATTTTCCGGTTTTTCCCAACTCCTTGATACTTCGTTTAATCTCATCCGTGATATGAGGAATCACTTGTACGGTCTTACCGAGATAATCGCCTCTGCGCTCTTTATTGATAACGTTCTGATAGACTCTGCCGGTAGTGATATTGTTTGCTTGGGAAGTCGGCTCATTGGTAAAACGTTCGTAATGTCCCAAGTCCAAATCCGTCTCCGCACCGTCTTCGGTAACGTAGCATTCCCCGTGTTCGTACGGGTTGAGCGTACCCGGGTCAATATTGATATAAGGGTCCAGTTTCTGTATCGTTACCGAAAAACCCCGTGCCTGCAAGAGTTTTGCCAGCGAAGCTGAAATAATTCCTTTTCCCAAAGAAGAAGCTACGCCGCCCAAAACGAAGATATTTTTTGTCGTGGACATAATATATTTTTTTCTAATCCGTCAAATTCCGTACTTCAAGCCCGGCACAAAAAATGTTTTTTATACCGGAATTACCAATAAACAAGGTGTAAGGATTTTCTCTCTTTACGGGGTGCAAAAGTAACAGAAATTTAAGATTGGAAAGCGATTTTTCGGGAAAGATGATAATTTTTTTTAACGGGGAATGGTCAATGATGAATTTTTAGTGAAGGACCCTGATTTTGTGGTTATGCCACGTATGCACGAATTTTTCTTTTGTGGTAAATTACAAATTATGAACCGGTTGCGGCTTGCCTCAAATCTCCCCTCTATGGTAAAAAAATTTCATTCGTGCATTCGCGGCTTCTTTTATTTCCATTCCGCAGGGCAGCGCTATCCTTTTCCTATCCGCTTATTTCAGTACACTCCACCCATTGCCCCCTTATATCATTGTAGCATATAATTTCAGTGCAAGGCGCTGTGGTAGCGGGCAGGATAGCCATTTTCCGCTGCGGCGGAACAGAAGAAAATTTCTTTTTGCCCGTATGCGTAAATACGTTACTTTTGAGGACTCAAAAGAGTGATAGTAGAAACGGAAAGAAGAAAGAAATATTGAGAAAAATTCAATCCGGTTGAAGGACGAATGCCCACGTTATCATCTTTTTTATGATAATGGCTGCCGTTATCAAGTTTTTAGCCCCGTGGGCAAAATAAACAAATAATGAATCTATGAACATGACAAACATAGCCCTCACTCGTCCGCAAGCGATCACGCAAGAGATTGACGTTTTTGTCTGCAAAAGGAAGAGCAATGCGGCGGAAGCACTGCAAATGCTACGGGACGGTCATTATGTATTGATAGCAGACTATTACAGCACCGGACTTTCCCTTTTGAGAATGTTGAAAGATGAGCTTGAAAGTCATTTGCCACATCATACCTATGATGAACAGCGGGAATTCCGTTCCACCTATAGAAAACTCTCCCACCAAATCATTGTTCCGATCGCGGAACATAAGATCGCTTTGCGAAAAGCCCCTTCAATAGGGTGGCTAAAAATTTTATATCCTGACATTGAACATTTTGCACTTCCTTTTCCTGTGCTCCAAGGGCTGAACAGTGCCTGGCAATGGTACACCAAAGGCGTAGAAACACCCGTCTTGGAACACAAGCTATTCCCTTATTACGGGGTCTATTTTCCTACCCGTTTTGAACATTTGCGGATCTTTGACAGGTGGCTGCAAAAATACAAAGGCAAGAAAGGTTTTGCTTACGACATTGGCACGGGTAGCGGTATTTTGACCTTTCAGATGCTTCGCTACGGCTTCCGGCATATCACGGCAACGGACCATAATCCGAATGCTATCGCCGGAATGCAAGAAGAAATAAAACGCCGGCACAAAAGACTGCCGGTGTCGCTCTTGTATGGCGATCTTTTTGCCGGCAGCGAGCCGGAAGCGGATTTGATAGTATTCAATCCTCCCTGGCTCCCTGCCACATACCAAGCGCAAGATATGGACTCTGCTATGTATTATGATGAGGATTTGTTTCCCCGTTTTTTTGCGGAAGCAGTCCAAAGATTGAAACCGGAAGGGAAAATCCTGATTTTCTTTTCCAATCTGGCAAAAATCCATTATCCGGACGTGAAACACCCTATTGAAGAAGAATTGAAAAATGCCCGGCGTTTTGTCAAAGATAGTGTCTTTAAAAAATCGGTACTACCGGCTTCCGCCAAAACCCGCAGAAATCAACACTGGCGGAGAAAGGAAGTAGTGGAACTATGGCAACTGTCATTGCATCCGCAGATAAGGGACAAAAATACCTTGTAAGCCGTCTAACCCAAAAATGATAAAAATGGAAGATATAAAGATTGCACTGATTCAAAGCGACATCGTTTGGCAAGATACCGGAGCAAACCTCCGGAAATATGACCGGATATTGACAAATCCGGAAGCAGACAGTCCTCTGGTGATACTCCCCGAAATGTTTTCAACCGGCTTTACGATGGAGGTGGAACAATTGGAAAAACCGGTGGGAAAGCAAGCATTTGAATGGATGAGAGACAAATCCGTTTCACTTCAAAAAACGATCACAGGAAGTGTTTTGACGGAAGAAAACGGACGCTATTTCAACCGGATGTACTGGATGAGACCGGACGGCAGTTATGCGTATTATGACAAACGTCATCTCTTTCATATGGCGGGAGAACACCGTGTGATGACGGGCGGAAATGAGCGGAGAATCGTGAAATACGGCGATTGGAAATTCAATTTACAGATTTGCTATGACCTGCGTTTTCCGGTTTGGTCCAAAAACCGGTATGATGTTCACAGCGATGAATACGAATATGATGTGTTGGTCTATATCGCCAATTGGCCCGAAGTGCGAAGGCAGGCTTATCTCCCGCTTTTGCAAGCCAGACCTATTGAAAATCAATGCTATGTAATATGGGTGAACCGCACGGGAGAAGATGGGAACGGGATTTCTCACAGCGGGGATTCACGCGTGATTGATCCTTACGGAAAAATCATAGCCCAACTCGATGCCCACCAAGAAGGCATCCTCGATGCCCGGCTCGACGGCGCAAAGTTGCAACATTTCAGAAACAAATTCAAGGTAGGATTGGACTGGGACAATTTTGAAATTCCCTGATCCGGAGAGAAGGGGGAAACGCCGGCTTTCATTCTACCATAAAGCATTCCGGCAAAGCCGGTACAAAGATCCACCCACATTCCGGGGATAAATTTCATTTTCCGGAAGGAAAAAATCCGTAAGTCCGGGAATAGTAGAACAAGCTACCATTTCCCGTCGTCATATTCGACCAAGCGGATTTGGATAGTGATGCCGTCTATCATTTCCGTCTGTTCCGTGACGCTTGCGGGGTATCTGATGCCGCGGGGGCAAAATACCAGATACAGCGCCGTGTCCAGCCCGAGGCTTTTAGCGTAGTAGGAAAGTTGTTTTTTGCCTTCCTCAAATTGTTTTGGGGCGTAATATACTTTGGTTTCTATCAAAAATTCTTTTCCGTTGATATTTACGATCATATCGCTTTTGCCGAGTCCGGTATCCGCTTCACGGTAAATTTTACCGTCAAGTTGGTTGACGACCGCCGTGATAAAGGTCTCAAAACTGTATATCAAGGCGCTCTCTTTGATGGATTTGTAGTTTCCGTTTTCGTCCTTTTCGAGGAAGACCTTAAAACCGCGCCGTTTCACGTAAGCTTTGTATTCCGATACAAGTTTTTCCATCCGGAATGCACCCTTTTCATCGAAAT
>WFZU01000096.1 GCA_015489405.1 Bacteroidales bacterium | reverse complement strand
ATACACATCTATGTATCAGCGCTTTATACTTATCCATTCAAATCTAAGTAGAGCTTGTCTATAATGTCCGGCTTCTGCGTTACGCTCATACTCAAAACTTCATTGACAGAAGTCAACTCCTTGGTTTTGAGTATTTCGCAAGCCTTGTTCTTGGACATTCTAGCCTAGACTCCCGACTTTATGGACAAGCACTAATTAGTGGTTTCTGAACTGCAATTTTTCGCCGTCGCTGTCCACCACAATTTTGCTTTCGGAAGAGACTGTTCCGCTTAATATTTCCTTGGAAAGGGTATTCAATACTTCCCGTTGAATCACCCTTTTGACAGGTCTCGCCCCCAGTTGCGGGTTGAAACCGTGACGGGCAATAAGTTCGATAGCGGCTTCCGTAGCTTCAAAATCAATGGACTGATGAGCCAGGAGTTTTTGGAGATTGGTCAATTGCAATCTCACAATTTGTTTCACTTCATCCATATTGAGCGGAGTGAACATCAAGATCTCATCGATACGGTTGAGAAACTCCGGACGAATCGTCTTTTTCAGCAGTTGCATCACCGCCTCTTTGGCTTCTTCGGTAACCAAATCCCGTTTCGCCATTTCGATATTTTCAAATTTCTCCTGGATAATATGGGCTCCCATATTGGAAGTCATAATGATAATCGTATTGCGAAAGTCCGCCTTTCTGCCTTTGTTGTCCGTCAGATGACCTTCGTCGAGGACTTGCAGGAGAATATTGAAGGTATCGGGATGCGCTTTTTCGATTTCATCCAACAAGATGACCGAATACGGTTTTCTCCGGACGGCTTCGGTCAATTGACCTCCTTCGTCGTATCCGACGTATCCCGGAGGCGCTCCGATAAGACGGCTCACGGCGTGCCGTTCTTGATATTCGCTCATATCAATACGGGTCAATGCCGATTCATCATCGAAAAGATATTCGGCGAGCGCCTTGGCGAGTTCGGTTTTACCCACGCCGGTCGTTCCCAAAAAGAGGAACGAACCGATCGGTTTTTTCGGGTCTTGCAGTCCGGCACGCGATCTGCGGACAGCATCAGCAACCGCTTGGATGGCTTCATTTTGTCCGACCACCCGCCGGTGCAATTCTTCTTCGAGATGCAGGAGTTTTTCCCGTTCACTTTGCAACATCTTTTGCACAGGGATACCCGTCCACTTGGCGACCACTTCGGCAATATCCTCGGGCGTAACCTCTTCCTTGATGAGTGCCGTATCTTGATTGGCAGCCATTTTGGCTTGCAGTTGTTCGAGCCTTGCCTCGGCTTCCTTGATTCTACCGTAGCGTATTTCGGCGACTTTTTCGTAATTGCCTTGCCGCTCGGCTTGTTCGGCTTGCAATTTCAGCTGTTCGATTTCATTTTTGGTATTTTGGATATTCTCTACCAGCTCTTTTTCTTCTTTCCAGCGGCTGTGGAGAGCATTGCGTTGCTCTTTGAGTTCCGCCAGTTCCTTTTGCAAATGTTTGAGTTTCGCCTTATCATTTTCCCTTTTGATAGCCTCTATCTCTATTTCCACTTGCATAATCTTGCGGTCGAGATTATCCAATTCTTCCGGTTTGGAATTGATTTCCATACGGATTTTGGCGGCAGCCTCATCCATCAAGTCAATCGCCTTGTCCGGCAGATAGCGGTCGGTGATATAGCGTTGCGAAAGTTCTACCGTAGCGATGATAGCGCTGTCCTTGATCAAGACCTTGTGATGTGCTTCGTATTTTTCTTTGATACCGCGCAGGATAGAGATTGCACTTGCGGTGTCCGGTTCGTCAATGAATACCTTTTGGAAACGCCGTTCGAGGGCTTTGTCTTTTTCAAAATGTTTTTGGTACTCATCGAGGGTTGTAGCTCCGATAGCGCGGAGTTCGCCACGGGCGAGTGCCGGTTTGAGAATATTGGCGGCATCCATAGCTCCTTGTCCACCACCGGCACCGACCAAGGTATGTATCTCATCAATGAAAAGCACAATTTGTCCGTCGGAGGACGTAACCTCTTTGACGACAGCTTTGAGTCTTTCTTCAAATTCGCCCTTGTATTTTGCACCCGCAATCAGCGCTCCCATATCCAAGGCAAACAGCCGTGTCTCCTTCAAGTTTTCGGGGACATCACCGCGAATGATACGGTGTGCCAAACCTTCGGCGATAGCCGTTTTCCCTACACCGGGTTCTCCGATGAGGATAGGATTGTTTTTGGTCCTGCGGGAAAGGATTTGCAAGACTCTCCGTATCTCTTCGTCCCTTCCGATGACCGGATCCAATTTTCCCGTCCTTGCCAATTCGTTTAAATCCTTGGCATATTTTTTCAGAGAATTATAGGTCTCTTCGGCACTTTGGGAATGCACATTACCACCTTTTCGCATTTCGGCAATAGCCATTTCCAATGCCTTACGGCTCAATCCGGCATCTCTGAGCATCTGTCCCGTACGGCTTTTGGAAGCCAAAATAGCCAGTAAAAGGTGTTCGATAGTAACATATTCGTCCTTCATCTTTTTGGCAATGGACACGGCTTCCATCAAGGTATTACTTGCATCGCGGGAAAGCCGCAAATCTCCCCCTTCCACTTTCGGAAAACTCTTCAATATAGCTTCCAATGTGGTTTTAATCACAGGGAGATTGAGCCCGGTTTTCTTCAACAGAAAAGGGCTCACGTTTTCGTCCACTTCCAACATTGCTTTGAGCAAGTGAGCATCTTCGATATGTTGATGCCCGTATTCTTGCGCCAGTTGTTGTGCCTGTTGCACAACCTCTTGTGATTTTATGGTAAAATTATTTAAATTCATAACGTCAATTTTTTTCTTTCCGGACTGCAAAAAACATTCCCATTGTGTTGCGAAGGAAGCAAAAAGACAATATGACTATCACAAGAAGCAAACAATGTCAAAATGGCAGTATTTTGCGGAATAAAGGGAAGATGTATTGCAAAAATGGCAGACTTCAATGTTCTTCCAATGGCGAGTTTCCGAAATTAGCGTTCGCATAGCTGCAAAAAATAAAAAAATTGATATGTGATAATATGTACCTTTGCCTGAAATTTATTAGATATATATCCGTCAGCGACAGGTATGAAAAAATTGCATCTGTACGTGATAAAATCCTATTTGGGTCCTCTGGTGATGACCTTTTTCATCGCACTTTTTGTGTTGTTGATGCAGTTTTTGTGGCTTTATGTAGATGATTTGGCGGGCAAAGGTTTGGAGTTCAGTATTATTATGAAATTACTGTTTTATGCCTCGCTGAAATTGGTACCTATGGCGCTGCCGCTTTCCATTTTGCTGGCTTCGCTAATGACGTTTGGAGCCCTCGGAGAGAAATACGAATTGGTAGCCGTCAAATCCATCGGGGTATCTGTCGGCAAGATTATGCGTCCTTTGATGATATTATCCGTCTTTATCAGCATTTTTGCTTTCTATTTTTCCAATAATATATTGCCGGTAGTCTATCTCAAATACCGGGTCTTGCTTTGGGATGTACAACAGAAAAAGCTATCCATCAATTTTCAGGAAGGGGTTTTCAATAACAGTATCGGGAAATTTGTCATTCGCATCGGAAAGAAAGAAAAAGACGGGCAGCGGGTGAAAGACATTTTGATTTATGACCACAGTCAAAAGAATAAAAATGTGGGAGTAACGCGGGCTGATTCGGGGAAAATGATGATTGCGCTCAATGGGCAGGAGCTGATTTTTATCCTCTACCACGGGGCATCATACCAGGAAGCAGTGGACAAGAAAGACTATCCGAAGACACACGAGTTCCGGCGCATTCGTTTTGATATGCAATACAAGCGTTTTGACCTCTCCGACTTTAAACTGGGACATACAGACGCTTCGGTCTTCAAAAACAATTATCAGATGTATGATATGCCCCTGCTGCGTTCGAGGACGGACTCGCTTATCCGGGAATTGGACATCCGCGAGCGGAAATATATGAAAAATATGTTGCAGGTATTTTCCTATTTTTATGCTACCGACTCCTTACGTCTGGCAAAATACGGGAACGACACCCTCTATATCCGGGAGTTGTTTGCCAAGGCAGCGGACCGGCAAAAACGCAAAATACTGGACGTCGCACGGAAAAAAATCAAGATACAATCGGCTGACGCAAAAAACTATAGCGAAACCATCGAAAGCAAAAAAGTTTTCATTCGCAAACATCAAGCGGAATGGCACAAGAAAATCACGCTCTCCGTAGCTGCCTTGATATTGTTTTTCGTAGGCGCTCCGCTGGGTGCTATCATTCGCAAAGGGGGCTTCGGGTATCCGCTGGTCGTAGCGGTCTTGCTGTTTATCATCTACCACATCATCTCGACAACGGCGGAAAAATCCGTCATCAACGGAATCCTGGATGCAAATCTCGGTATGTGGTTGGCTTCCTTGATTCTTCTTCCCCTGGGAATCTTCCTGACCTATATTGCTACTGTGGATGCCTCTGTAATGGACAGGGATGCATGGAACAAAGCCTTTCGCAAAATCCATTTTTTCTTGTTTCGCAAAAATCTAAAAAATTGACCTATGCAGCTGCCCGCATTAGATTTTCCCGGCTATCCGTTTACATTTCAAAAAAAGGATGACAAGGTTTATATTCTGGACATTATCCGGAAAAAATATGTCCGCTTGACACCGGAGGAATGGGTACGACAGCATACGCTTCACTATTTAGTCGATACCAAAGGTTATCCTCCGGGACTAATATCGGTCGAATATTCATTGAAAATCAACCGGCTGGAAAAGAGAGCGGATATTCTTTGTTTCCGCCCTGCGGGCAAACCTTGGCTCTTGGTCGAATGCAAAGCCCCGCATGTTGCCATTAATGAGAAAACGTTTGCACAAATCATCCGCTATAATATGCAATTGAATGTGGATTACCTGATGCTTACCAATGGCATTAAGCATATCTATTGCGCCCTTGATTACGAAAACCATTCTTATCGCTTTTTGCACGAATTGCCGGACTACCGGAGATAAAGCCACAAAATCCCCCTGCACGGACGTGCAAGGCTACAAAGATTTCACTCCTACGGAGTGGCGTTTTTTCAATAGACAATGGTGAATTGTGAATGGATAATGGTAAATGAATTGCGGTTTGCCGCAAATCTCCGTGGTTAAGCCCTCCACCCGGCACACAAATGCCCAACAATTTCGTTAGACTTTCAGGGCATTGAGTTGGGCTATGGTCGAGCGGGCAAAATGTTGTTCGGCATAAGCTCGGTCCACCACCAATTTTTTCACATCCTCTTGGGAAGGCAGATGAAACATTGCATCGCTCAAGACCGCTTCGACAATAGAACGCAATCCTCTGGCACCCAACTTAAATTCAAGGGATTTTTCGACAACAAAATCAAGCGCCTCCTCCTTGAACTCCAATTTAATTTTATCCAATTCAAAGAGTTTTTGATATTGTTTTATCAGCGCATTTTTAGGCTCCGTCAAGATTTGTTTCAGGCTCTCTTTGTCCAGGGGGTGAAGATAGGTCAATACGGGCAGTCTTCCGACAATTTCGGGGATCAATCCGAAATGTCTGAGGTCTGTGGGTTGTATATAACGCAACAGGTTCTCCTTTTGCATTTTTTTCATCTCGGGGTCGGTACCGAACCCGACGACATTGGTGTTCATTCGTCGTGCGATGATTTTTTCGATACCATCGAAAGCACCTCCGGCGATGAAAAGAATATTGCGCGTGTCAACCTCTATCATTTTTTGTTCCGGATGTTTTCTTCCCCCTTGGGGAGGGACTTTTGATTTCGTTCCTTCGAGCAATTTGAGGAGGGCTTGTTGGACGCCTTCACCGGAGACATCGCGCGTGATGGAAGGGTTGTCGCTTTTGCGGGCGATTTTGTCTATCTCATCGATGAACACAATCCCGCGTTCGGCAGCGGCGACATCATAGTCGGCGGCTTGCAAGAGCCTGACCAAGAGAGTCTCCACATCTTCCCCTACATATCCGGCTTCGGTGATGACCGTCGCATCGGCAATCGCAAAAGGAACATCCAACATACGGGCGATAGTGCGAGCCAGCAAGGTTTTCCCCGTACCGGTCTCCCCTACCATAATGATGTTGGATTTCTCTATTTCGAGTTCGTTTCCGGTATATTGATAGTTGATTCTTTTGTAATGATTATAGACGGCGACCGAAAGAATTTTTTTGGCTTCTTCCTGTCCGATAACATATTGATCCAGATGTGCCTTGATTTCTTGCGGTTTGAGAAGTTTCAGTTTTTTTTGATTTTTTTTAGCCAAGGTATTTTCCTCGGAAACGATAAAGTGGGCTTTTTCGACACAATCCTCACAAATATTGGCATCCATCCCCGAGATAAGCAAACCGACCTCCCTTTTTTTCCGTCCGCAGAAAGAGCAAGATTCTTCTCTTGGCATTATTTTTTGTTTCTGGTTAGTACTTCGTCAATCATACCGTATTTCAAGGCTTCTTCAGCGGTCATCCAGAAATCCCTGTCCGCATCTTTTTCAACCGTTTTCAGGGATTTTCCGCTGTGATTGGCGATGATTTCGTAGAGTTCTTTTTTCAATTTTTGGATTTCACGAGCCGTGATTTCAATGTCCGAAGCTTGTCCTTGGACACCTCCCATGGGTTGGTGAATCATCACTCTCGAATGCGGTAGCGCCGTACGTTTTCCTTTGGCTCCGGCGCAGAGCAAGATTGCCGCCATACTTGCCGCCATTCCCGTGCAGATAGTCGCCACGTCGGGGACAATGTATTGCATGGTATCATACATTCCCAATCCTGCATACACGCTCCCTCCGGGAGAATTAATGTAAATCTGAATATCTTTGCTCGAATCCACCGACTCCAAAAAGAGTAATTGCGCCTGGATAATATTGGCAGCGTGGTCATCAATAGCTGCACCGAGAAAGATGATACGGTCCATCATCAGACGGGAGAAAACATCCATCTGTGCCACATTCAACTGACGCTCTTCGATGATCGTCGGAGAGATATAACTGCTGGTAAGTTTGGCGTATTGCTCTAACTTCAAAGAGCTGATACCCCGGTCTTTGAGGGCATATTTTTTAAATTCTCCGGATATGTTCATCATATTATTTTTTTTGTTGTTCTACGTATTTATCTACTATTTCCTTGTACTCTTTGTAGGAAACCTCTTTGGTGTTCTTTTTCATCCTTTTCACGATAGCTTCCCTGACTTTGATGTCAAAGATTTCATTATACGCACGTTCGTATTCTTTTTCATCTTTCAACACATTGTCCACGGTATTGTCAAGCAAGGCTTTCATCTCGGCACTGTCTTCCATCCCGTACATGTTCAAGAGTATTTTATAAATGTGATTGCGGATGTCATCCCGGGTAACATCAATTTGAAATTCTTCCGCTATCTTATTGAATACAAGTTGATTTAAGACCGAATCCTGAATATTGTCCCAATCCTTCTCCAGTTGTTCCTCTGTCAAATTTTCGTTATTCAACAGATAGTATTTCTTTGTAAATTCTTTGGGAAGCGACAGATTTTCTTTTGCCTTTCCGATAACTTTGTCCAGTACTTGACGCGCAAAAAAGGTATCACTCTCCGTTACATAGTATTTGGAAACATCCTTCCACAACTTTTCTCTGAACGTATCAAAGTCCGGGATTGCTTCTTCCTCCCCGGGAAAAACTTTTTTATAGAACTCCTCATTCAATTCCGCCGGTTTCACGCGGTTGATTTTGGTAATGGTGAATTGATAGTCGGGCGTCGTGTCGCCGATTTCTTCTTCGACCTTACCCAAGAGTATGGCGGTTTCTTTTTTGCTGCCGGTAGCTTTCAACGGATTGAAAGTAAGCGTATCTCCGGGTTTTTTCCCTTCAAAGGATTTTTTAGCAGCTTCGTCTTTGATTTTGTCAAATACGATCGTTGCTTTCAAATTATCATCCGAAGGCTTTCCATCTTCGTCCAATTCAGCCATCTCTCCGATAATGACATCGCCCTCTTGCACACTTTCCCCTTCCAAGGTTTCGCCGTGTTGAGTTCTCAAATTTTCAATGTATTCATCCAATTTCTCATCATCGGAAGTGATGGTATAATAATCATACGCCTCCTCGTCAAAAGACAACTCAATCTCCGGAGCAAGCCCCAATTCGTAGCTGAATTGAAATTCCTCTTGGGTATCCAGATCAGGCGCTTTATCAGTTTCGGAAGGAATAGGCCTTCCGATGAGTTGATATTTATTTTCGAGGATATGCTCATTAATTTTATCATCCACGATTTTTCCCAATTCCTCGGAAAGAATCGCCTTTCCATACATTTTTTTGACAATCCCCACCGGAACTTTTCCGGTACGGAAACCCTTCAACGTCATTTTCTTGCGGGTCTCTCTCAATGCTTTTTCCACTTTTTCACGGTAATCCTCTTTCTCTATGGTGAGGTGAACTTTCAGATGTTGATCCGTAATTTTTTCTTCAACGAATTTCATATATTTCTTTTTTTCTTTTTTTACTTTCCGGAGCCTTTCAAAACCCCGTTTTTTTGTTCTTTTTCCGCTTCCCGGAAATGTTTTTTTCCGGTAAAATTAAACTTTTGAAAATCAGGCGGCAAAGGTAGTATTATTTTTATTTCAAATAACGAAAAATATTCGGAAGCTTTTATGTATCATTTCCTCTGCAAAATATAAGCTGAAACAGTCCGGTAAAAGGTGCCGTTTTTTTTCATTTGCTGAATTTTGCGCAATACACTGCCGGCGATTGCCGCAATCTTTCTACCTTTGCGGCGAAAAAAATTAAAATATGACGAAAAAAGAAAGATATGCCAAGGTGATCGCTTGGTTTGAGGAAAATATGCCGGTGGCGGAGACCGAACTGAACTATCGCACGCCCTATGAATTGCTGGTAGCGGTCATCTTGTCGGCACAGTGCACCGATAAGCGGGTCAATACAATCACGCCGGATTTTTTCCGCTCTTTTCCGACGGAAAAAGAATTAGCAAAAGCGGAGCAATCTTTTGTATTTGAGCATATTAAGAGCTGTTCGTATCCCAATAATAAAGCGAAAAATCTGATTGGGATGGCACAAACACTAATAGAAAAATTTGACGGGCGCGTCCCTTCCGAAGTGGACGAGCTACAGAAACTCCCCGGCGTGGGACGCAAGACGGCTAATGTCATCGCTTCGGTAGTATATAACAAACCGGTCATCGCCGTGGACACACATGTCTTCCGCCTGGCGGAACGCCTCGGTCTCAGTACGAACGCCAAAAATCCGCTGGAAACCGAAAAACAACTTAGCCGATACATCCCTCCGGAAAAAAGGGCTACCGCCCACCATTGGCTCATCCTGCACGGGCGCTATGTTTGCCTCGCACGAAAACCCAAATGCAGCGAATGCGGATTGCAAGCCTTTTGCAAATATTATCAAAAAAATACGAATTGAATCCTCCGGAAAAACACGGAAAACAACCATCCGGAATCGTTGCTTCAACTCCGGCAGGCACATATCAATTGTTCTCCACCCGTTCTGTAAAATAAAAGACGGCTTGATGGTCGTGAAACCTCATCTTCTATTTTTT
>WFZU01000095.1 GCA_015489405.1 Bacteroidales bacterium | reverse complement strand
CTAACTATGTTTATGCCGCAACGTATTATTCCATTTACCGTACTACCAACGGCGGCGCTTCCTGGTCCAATATTACAAGTTCGCTCCCCACCGGTTCATCCTCTATCAATTGGATTAGCGTCAAAGACAATAACCCCAATGTAGTATGGGTAGCCATGGGACAATATAATTCATACAGCGTGTATAAAACGACCAATGGCGGCGCTTCCTGGTCTAATATTTCTTCCGGACTGCCGGCAATACCGGTTAATTGCGTGATTCAAAATAAGTTAAACACCTCACAGGAGGAATTGTATGCGGCTACGGATGCCGGAGTCTATGTAAAATTGGGGAACTCCAATTGGCAATTGTTCAGCACGGGGCTTCCGAATGTAGTGGTGGATGAGTTAGAAATCTATTACAGTGGATCCAACAGTAAGTTGCGGGCGGCGACCTTTGGTAGAGGTCTGTGGGAATCAGATTTGTACTCTGTAAATATTCCTCCCGTAGCAGACTTTTCGGCTTCTCCTACGGCTCCGGGTGTCAATCAGACGGTCATCTTCACCGACCTGTCAAGCAATACGCCAACCTATTGGAGTTGGACTTTTACAGGTCCCGGAAATGCCAATTTCGTTGACGGAACCAATGCCCATTCTGCCAATCCTCACGTGCAATTCGATGCCACCGGTTCTTATACGGTGAGCCTTTTCGTTTCCAATGCTGCCGGGAATGATACGGAAACCAAGAATAATTATATTACAGTGTCCATCAGCTACTGTACTCCTGTCTCCAACAATGGGACCCCTTACGGAGACTATATCTCATTGGTTCAATTGGGAGACATTGACAATGCTACCGGAGCCTTAAACGACCCCTATTATTATTTTTACAATTCTCTCTCTACCGATTTGAGTCCGGGACAGTCCTACGATGTTACCGTAAGCGCCGGTACCTACGCATCTCAGAATAATATCAGCGTTTGGATTGACTTCGATCATGACGGAAATTTTGTAGCCGGCGAAAAATTAGGAAATGTTACTCTGGGAGCAAGCCCGGAGACGGGAACAATTAGTTTTACCGTACCTTCCGGTGCAACGCTCGGGACTACCCGTATGCGGGTACGTGAAGCGTGGAATGAGACCAATATGGATGCCTGCACGGCATACGATTACGGTGAAGCCGAAGACTATGTGATCAACATTGTTCCGGCTACGCTTCGCCTGGATCTTCACGTATTTCTGGAAGGTCCTTTCAACGGCTCCTCTATGAACACAAGCATAAACAGTCTTCTCCCTCTGTCTCAACCATTTACAACTTCCCCTTGGTATTATAGCGGAACAGAAAGCGTTACATCTATTCCGGCTACCAATATAGTAGATTGGATTCTGATTGAGTTGCGGGATGCTTCTTCTCCTGCATCCGCTACGCCCGCCACGAGCATCGCCAAGCAAGCGGCATTTTTGCGTAGTGATGGTCAAGTGGTAGATATTTCCGGTAATCCCGAGTTGGATTTTCCTTCGCTCACCGTGACTAACCATCTTTACGTGGTAGTTTTCCCGCGAAACCACCTTCCGGTGATTTCCGGAAATGCTCTGTCTCTTTCCGGCGGCATTTACTCCTACGATTTCTCAACGGCGGCAACCCAAGCCTACGGAGGTTCCTTCGCCCAAAAATCTCTCGGGAGCGGCAAATGGGGACTCTTCTCCGGAAACTCCAATGGCGACTACCAAATCAATATATTGGACAGGGTATTAGAATGGAATCCGGAAAGCGGACGCTCCGGATATTTGAATTCGGATTTAAATCTTGACGGAAATTCTAACAACCAAGATAAAAACGATGAATGGTTACCGAATAGTGGAAAGACCAGTTACGTCCCGCAGTAGGTAAAAAGCGGTTCTTGAAAAAAAATACAAAACACGGATTTTAGCAACTCGTTTTGCGAAATGCTATAGATCCGTGTTTTTCAATTATCTCAACGGAGACTGCCGGAGAGAAGGCAAAATAGCCATACAAAACATTATTCCGGAAAGTTCAACGCATCATCACGAAAAGAACAAAACGCCGCCTGACCGGCATGCCGACCGGAAAAGCCTGAGGGATTCGTTTGCTCCCGGCAAATTTTTGTACCTTTCAATTATTTCACTTGAAAAGCAAAATTCACATATACCAGAGAATTAAAAGTACTTGCCGGTGCAGGTTTCCAAGCGCGGTAATTCAGCGATAAATGAATATTCTTCAACGGAATATATTCCAATCCGCAGACCGGACCCGAACCATCATGCTCGAAGTTCCATGGGGTATCCCCGGAAGGCAAAACGTTGGACTCAAGAAAATCGTAGCGTCCGAACAAGTTAAATCTCTCATTGAGGAAGTAGGTAGCATAAGCGGAGAAACCCGTCAAATCATTTCCGGGATTGAATTTATGGTCCTTTTGCAGGAGGTATTCCACCGCTATTTTAAAACGCTTATGATAGGTGTATCCCACAAAGCCGGCATAGCTTATCCGCTTGCTTTCGCCCTTGGCGGTAATATCCGTATAAGCCCGCAACAATAGAGATTTCACCGGCGAAAAACTGACCCCCAACCCTTCACGGAAATGTCCCGTAGGCTTTATGTGTTTATAACCTTCCCCGTTTTGGAGGATAAAATCAACACTGACATTTTTCATCAATTGATAATCAACACTCAATCCGAGGTCGGCACTTCCATTAAATTTATACTCATCTTGAAAAGATTTGTATATGTAGCGGTAGCCCCAGAACTTTTCCTGCACCTTAAATTGTTTGGTAGGGATCATCCCGGCTTTGATGGTGAGCTTGTCTTTTTTGTATTGCAAAGCTGCTATCTTAAGAAAAGCCATATAGGCTTCACCGTCAAATTTTCCGACATCCAGATTAACCTTAGCAGAAAATTCTTTGGAAAAATGATACCGGTATCCCAAATAAGCCCTGGTAATCTCCAATGCATTTTGCTCCCGGAAATCCGAATGAAAATTAAAATACACTTTCATATAAGGAGAACCCGAGGGCTTAAATTCTCCCGTTTCTTGGGCTTGAACAAACAAACCGAGGAGGATGAGAATGAATAAAATGCTGCCTTTTCTGTACATAATTCTACTTGTTTTTCAATTATACATCGCTGCGAAAGTAGGCATATTTTTATTATTAAATACACCTAAAAAAAACTGAACAATCCGTACAAAGAAGGCAGGCCGACGGACAGGAAAACGACAGTAAAGGTTTTCTTACCGGAAAATACATCAAAATATGTGCACAACTATCCCTTAAAGAACTCGTCTAAAATGGTGGTTATCTGCTCTTTGGACTGAATGCCGGAAGTCGCTTTAACCACCTTCCCCTTCCGGTAATAGACGGTAAAGGGCAAGCCCATAAAACCACGGCACTCCGGCAGCTCCCGTATAGCCCGCGCATCCGGTAAATCAAAAAGCATATCGTAGAAACGTATATGCGAATATTCCGGTTCTCTTTCAAGTTCTTCCATGGCAAAATAGACCGGAATACACATCGGTCCCATTCTACCACAGCAAATCATTACATTTTCGTGTTCTTGCAGGATTTCATTCAACTGTTTTCCGGTTTCAACATGCTTTAAGTTTGTATTCAAATGCATCTGATTACCATTTTTGTTAATACAACCATTTCTTTCGCAAAAAAAACAAAAATATGAACTTCCGGGAGTTCAAATTTTTATCTAATTTTGCTGCCCTAAATGAACGGTCATTATATGAAAATATTACTCTTTTCGCAAATTTTTCCGGAAATAAAAAATTCCCGTGAGATAGAATACTTACGGGCTTTCGATAGTGCAGAAAAGGAGACTTCCCCTTTCTACTTCAAACAACTTTCAAAAATTGCCGGAGATGACTCGACTATTTTCACGATATATCCCGATATGTTGTCGATGCCTAATACCGGATTTGCGAGTATGCAAAAAGCAGGGAAGGACATTCGTATTGTTCAAAATATGGAAGAGGCTTTACTCCGGGCTAAAAGAAAACGGAGAAACCGGATATATTTCCCGGCATTCTCATTTTACGTTTCCGCAGCGGCAATGGCTGCCACCTTGATAAAAGCGAGAATGGACGGAATTCAAAATTTCAGAATTTGCAACGACTTGAAGTCCGAAAAAGCACTGTTAGAAGGTTTATTATCCCGGGATAGAACCATTAACGGCGTGATGCTTCTCCCGCAGACAGCAAATCTTTTCGGAAAAAATGAATTGATTCGCTTATCAGCGAAATATGAAGTTTTGTTCGCTGTATCTGCACCGGAAGAAAATGAATTTTATGAAAATTTGCAGATACTTTCCGGCAATATTTCACGCGGAGAGAATGTTCAATATTTGCAAGCAAGCATCCGGGATGATGCCAACCCAAGTGTCAATGCAGTGATAGAAGAAGTGTTCTCATTAAAAGATGCCGTGTGGGAAAATTACGGTTTGATTCCCGGAAGCAAGTTTTGTTTGAACGAAAGATACAAGATATACGATGGGGGCAATGAATAGAATTAACAGGAATCGCCCTCCCGGCTCTCTTCCTTATGATGGTGAAGGAAACGATTCGAGAAGAATACCGGCAAGCCGGAAATCTTGCATCGTAGTTATTTTTATGTTCTGCTCTATGCCCGGCACGGTATGTACGGGATACCCTGCACTTTCAACGATACTTGCATCATCGGTAAAAACAGGACGATAGGTTTGACGATAAGCTTCGTGAAGGCGCTTTAATGGAAACACTTGGGGAGTTTGCACCGTATAATACAAACTTCTGTCCAAAGCTCTATTCTCCGTAGGCGTAATCTTTCGCAAGGATTGAGTAAGCGGCAATACCGGAACGGAACTACCGTGTTTTTCGGCTTCTTCAAATAAGAAACGGATAAAATCCCGGTGAATGAGAGGGCGGGCGGCATCGTGTACGGCAACCCAAGCTTCGCCGGAAAGAGTACGCAGGGCATTATGCACCGAATGAAAGCGCGTTTCGCCTCCATTTACGAGATAGTGAGCAATATGGTAATGACGTTCTACGCACAGACTTCGCCATGTGTCCATATAATCAGGATGCATGCTTACGACAATTTCTATCAGCGGATCATATTGATAGAACGCCTTAATGCTATGCCACAGGACAACAGTGTGATGCAGTTCGAGAAACTGTTTTGGAACGGCGGTTTGCATTCTGCTTCCGCTGCCTCCCGCAACTATAATCGCATAGTGCTTCACCTTCCCCACTACCTAAAGAATGAGCATGGCATCGCCATACGTAAAGAAGCGATACTCTTTCTCCACTGCCTCCTTGTAGGCTTTCATTACAAAATCATAGCCGCCAAAAGCACAGGCAGCCATAAGCATTTTTGATTTAGGAAGTTGAAAATTGGTAATCAATGCGGTAGCAATTCGATGTTTATACGGAGGATAGATAAATTTGTTCGTCCAACCGTGAAAATGTTTCAGGTCTCCCGAGAGGGTTACCGCAGACTCAAGTGCTTTGAAAGTGGTGGTCCCGATAGCTACTACCTGGCGACCGTTTCGCTTAGCCTCATTGACGGCATCGACCGTGTCCTGGGGAATATAAATTTCCTCGGACTCCGGTTTGTGTTTAGACAAATCCTCCACTTCAATATCATCAAAATTACCCAAACCGGTGTGCAGCGTCAATTCTTTCAATTGTACGCCCAAAAGTTCCGCACGCTTGAGAAGTTCACGGCTAAAATGTAAATGAGCGAAAGGTGCCGCTACAGCCCCTTCGTTCTTAGCAAATATAGATTGATATCTTTTCTCATCTTCCTCGGTAACGTCACGCTCATGAATTTTCGGCAAAGGCGTTTCGCCCAGGCGGTGAAGTGTTTCCTTGAAATCGGAATATTCGCCGTCGAAAATAAAGCGAATGGTGCGTCCCCTGGAAGTAGTATTGTCAATGACTTCGGCAATGAGGTCATGATTTTCCCCGAAATACAATTTATTTCCGATACGTATTTTACGCGCCGGATCGACCAAAACATCCCAAAGATAGGTCTCTTTATCCAACTCTCTCAACAAAAACACCTCAATTTTTGCACCCGTTTTCTCCTTAATCCCGGGCAATCTTGCAGGAAAAACTTTCGTATTATTGGCGACCATTACATCCTTGTCCCGGAAATACTGAAGAATATCCTTAAACTGCTTATGCTCAATCGTTCCGGTGTCCCTATGAAGTACCATCAAGCGGGATTCATCCCGGAATTTCGGAGGTCTTTGAGCTATGAGCTCCGGCGGCAAATAAAATTTAAATTGCGAAAGCTTCATGAATGTCTCTTTTATGTTATGTTAAGCG
>WFZU01000094.1 GCA_015489405.1 Bacteroidales bacterium | reverse complement strand
GCCCTAATAATACGGTAACATTTTAAATAGTAAGAAGATGAATTATATCCTTTTTGACGACAAACAGATACGGGAAAATCTCAAACCCTTAACCTTTTTCAGACCTATTGCCGAAATACGGATAGGAATTTTGACCTTACGTGAAAAATGGGAATATTTTTTGGAAGAGAAAACTTCTACATTGACAGAGAAGTATTTGGAAGCAAAATATCCCCTTCACCGGGATGAAAACAATATTCTCATCAATGCGGCAGTCCTGCCTAACGAGGAAATAGCAACTCAAATAAAGAAGCTGAAAATGGGAGATATCTTGGTAGCCGGCGACACTATCCTTGCCCTGTACGCATCCAAATCCTGGTTTGAAGAGGGTGAATTGAGCGGGGAATCGAAAGAAATTGCTTTCGAGGGCAGCGTTGAGATGCTCACACAAACGCACGAAATATTCTCCAAGAATGCCGCTGAAATTGTCCGGGATTTTTCACTCGTAACCCGTGGCAGGGAGAGTCAAAAAGTGGATAGCTCCTGCATCGTAAATGGTGATAATGAAATCTTTATCGAAGAAGGAGCCACGATGAAGAATGCCATTTTCAATACGACCGGCGGTCCTATATATATCGGTAAAGATGCCGAAATAATGGAAGGAAGTCTGATACGAGGACCTTTTGCCATGAACGAACACGCCGTAGTAAAAATGCATGCTAAAATATACGAAGGCTGTACGCTTGGACCCTACACCAAAGTCGCCGGAGAACTCAACAATGTAGTTTTCTTCGGATACTCCAACAAAGCCCACGATGGATTCCTCGGCAATTCGGTGGTCGCCGAGTGGTGCAATTTCGGAGCGGGAACGAACAACTCCAATCTGAAAAATGATTACGGTAATGTGAAATTGTGGAACTATTCCGCCTCATCATTTGTCGATACGGGCTTGCAGTTTTGCGGTTTGATTATGGGAGATCATTCCAAATGTGCTATCGGAACAATTTTTAATACCGGAACTGTCGTCGGCGTGAACGCTAATATTTTCGGTGCGGGATTTCACCGCAATTTCATCCCTTCTTTCAGCTGGGGGGGCAGTGCGGACTACAAATTATCCAAAGCCTTGAAAGTGGCAAAAATTGTGTATGGACGGAGAAATATTGAATTTGACAAAACCGAAGAAGAGATATTCAAAACCGTGTATAATTTGACATCAGCCGACAATTATTTGTAAAATTTCATTCCTCCGGCAAAAACATATTTCGACAGGGGTGAGAGGACTTACAGAGAAATTTGCCTTCAAGGGAAGAAATAGAACAGCCTTTACAGGCTCCGGACATCTTGGCAACACCAGCTAAATGATTCGCCGTACCACACTGAATATCAGCAGGTCAGCACATAGCAAAAAAAAGTCAAGAGTCCCATATAGCATGTTCAAAAACAAGCCTCGCGAAATACTCACAACTTGAGTCGGGAAATATCTTTTCTCAACGGAAACAAAAATACAAAAAAATGTTTCCTATATACAAAATGTTTCTATTTTTGCCGCAAATAAAATAATGTTTATGGACGACATCCTTAATGTTTATAATAAAACGATAGAGGAACTTTTTCTCCGGAGGGGCATCAAAAACGTTACGATGGACGATATAAGCCACGAACTGGGAATTTCCAAGAAAACACTGTATAAGTATTATTCCAACAAAGCGGACGTAATAGAGAAAGTCATTGACTATTTGATGGAGCAGATAGCCTTGAAATCAGAACAATTTGCAGCCGAAGGAGGCAATGCAATAGATGTACTGTTGAAGGTGAGCCGCATGGCGGTGGAAGTAGCTTTCCGGAGCAATAACGTGATATTATACGAACTGAAACGCTATTATCCGCGACAATTTGCCAAATTTTCGGAGAATAAAAAAAACAGGATAATGAATTTGACGGTACAAAATATGGAGCAAGGAGTAAGGGAAGGTTTGTACCGCAAAGGAATTAATATTCCGCTTTTGGCGGAATTGCATTTCTCCAAAATTGAACTGGTCAACGAATTGCGTCTGAAATTCGGAGAGGCTTTCACCCGGAACGATTTTTTTGAAGTGATGTTTGAAACCCATATCCGGGGGATTGCGACACACAAGGGAGTGGCTTATTTTGAAAAAGTTTATTCGAACAAATGAATGATTATAAAAAATTATTACCCGTAAAACACAAGCTAACATTAGATACAATGATACGAAAAAATTTTTTGATTTTACTGTTGTCAGTCATATTGCTTTCATCCGGCTACGGACAGCAAGAGAGCACACAAAATTCATTTAGTCTGCAGCAAGCGATAGATTATGCGATGCAACACAATTTTGATTTACGCAATGCAAAAACAGACCTTAAAATAGCACGGAAAAAAGTGGTCGAAACCCGTGCCATTGGGTTGCCGCATATCAATGCAAGTGCCGGCTATGATTATTTTGTAGATATTCCCACCCAATTGATTCCCGATTTTATCAGTCCGGCAATGATACAAGTAAACCGGCAAGTATTTGGTTTACAGCCTATTGTACCCGTTCCGGAAGAGCCTCGAATGCTCGAAATGCGATTCGGGCAACCGCATAATATGTCCGCCGGGATAACGGCTTCACAATTGCTTTTCAACGGTTCTTACCTGGTGGGCTTACAAGCTGCCAAATCCTATGTTAATCTTTCCCAAGCCCTGCTTGAAAAAAAGGAGGTGGAAGTAAGACATGATGTTGCTAAAGCCTATTATCCGGTGTTGATTTTGCAAAAAAATATTGTGCTACTGGATTCTACCCTGATAAGTCTGCAAAAGATGTTGTCGGAGACAACCGCCCTGTATGAGCAAGGTTTTGTCGAAGACACGGATGTCGATCAAATAAATATTCTTATCAACGATATTGATATTACGAAACAAAAAATGGAAATGACAGCGGAGATTGCGGCGAAATCATTGAAATTTTTAATGGGTTTGCCTTTGGACGCTCCGCTCAACCTGACGGAGAAGCTTGACGATTTAGTGGAAACATTGGGCGGTAGCGGACTTCAAAAAGAGCGTATGAACATAGCAAGCAACAAAGATTTCCGGCTGCTGCAAGCGCAAAAGGCACTGGCGGAATTGGATTTGAAAAACAAAAAAGCCGCCTTGCTTCCGGTATTCAGTGCCTATTACAATTACCAGGAAAAGGCGATGCGCGATGAATTTGATTTCCTGGACAGCAACGGAAATTGGTTTCCTTCGCAGGTTGCCGGCGTGAAATTGAATATTCCGATTTTTCAGAGTTGGCAATCACGCGCCGCTATCCAACAGAAAAAGTTAGCACTCGAAAAAGTGAAAGTCCAAGAAACCCAACTGCAAGAGGCTTTGCAGCTGAAATATCAAAATAGCCAAGCGACCCTCGCCTATCAATATAAGGCTCTATTGAATAAACAAATGAAGATGAAACAAGCCCGTCGCGTTTATCAAAAGACCAAAACAAAATATAAGGAGGGTGTAGAATCCAGTTTTCAACTGACGCAAACGTTCAATCAATATCTGCAATCCGAGATGGAATATCTCAACGCCATACTTGCTCTGCTCAACGCCAAAGAAGATATAGAAATGCAATTGGGGAAATAAACGGATGAAAACAAAGAAAAAGGAGATGAAATTAGCAAGAATAAAGGACTTCAAACGTAAAGCTTTTTGGGGTGGACTGGTGATATTGAGCCTTTTCTCCTGCAATGCGCCGGAGGAGAAAAAATCATTACATACAAAGCTTGACAGTTTAAGTTACGTGATCGGCTACGACTATGGCGAAGGCGTAAAAGCCCGTGAGATAGAGGTCAATGCGAAAAAAGTGTATCAGGGCTTTGTAGATGCATTGCAAGGCAAAAGTATGATAGACGATTCTGCGAAGCAGCGGTTTATCCGGAGATTCAATGATGAATTGAAAAGAAGAGACGAAAAAACAAAGGCGGAAGAAGCGGAGAAAAACAGAGAGGCGGGAAGGAAATTTTTGCAAGAGATAGCACGCCAAAAAGGAATCAAAAAGACCGCCCACGGCGTATATTACGAGGTCGTCAAAGAGGGAAAAGGGGCTTCGCCCAAACCCGGCGACAGCATCCTCATCCACTATCAAGCAAGCTTCATTGACGGAAAAGTGTTTGACGATTCTTACGCCTGGGGTCCCGCCCATGTCAAAGTCGGCGAAGCCATCGAAGGGCTCAATGAGGCTTTTCAAATAATGAAGCCCCAAGGAAGATACATTTTTTATATCCCGCCGGAACTGGCATACGGCAACTACAACTTTGCGAATGTCGTTCCTCCGGGTTCTACCTTAACCTATAAGGTGGAATTTTTAAGAAAAATAAAATGATAATAAGTTGAACAAACCGTATTTTTTTACAAAAATATTGATAATAAAAAAACGCAAAATATTAGTTATGAGAAAAATAGCAATCATTCTACTGTCCCTCTCGGTATTGCAGGCTTGCCAAGAACAACGGACACCGGAACAAATAAAATCGGAAATCTATACCCACAAAGAAGCAATAAAAAAACTGGAGTCCGAATTGGCAAATTACGGAGAAACCGGGACGGCAAAAAAAGCGATTAAAGTAATCGTGCAAGCAGTAAAAAAACAAGAGGTAAAACATACTTTCGAGTACACCGGCACGGTCAAAGCGCAAAAGATGGCATATATTTCCCCCCAAATGAACGGACAAGTCCAAAAAATTTTAGTCAAAGAAGGGCAGCACGTTAGCGAAGGACAAATCTTATTGAAATTGAATGCTGACGTCATATTAAGCGGTATTGCCGAAGTCAAAACCGGACTTTCGCTTGCCACGACCTTATACAACAAACAAAAATCCCTGCGGGAGAAAGGCATCGGCAAAGAGATTGATTATCTCCAAGCAAAAACCAAAAAAGAAAGCCTCGAAGCCAAACTACGCACGTTGAGAGCACAGTATAAAATGACCGAAGTCCGGGCACCCTTCGCCGGCATCGTAGATCATATTTATCCCAAGATAGGCGAGATGGCCGGTCCCGTGCGCAAAGTCATTGACTTGGTGAATATGGACCCCATGGAAGTAGAGCTTGATGTTTCGGAGAAATATATCCCGTATATTCACCGCGGAGACTCCATAATGGTGCGTTTTCCTACTTACGACGGACTGACGAAAGTATCCACGGTAAACCACGTGGGTAATATAATCAATGCAGCCAACCGCACTTTTCGCGTGGTGATAAAAATAGACAACAAGGATATGAAAATCAAGCCCAATATGGTTGCCGTCGCACAACTGTCGGATTACGAAGGGAAAAATATCACGGTTCCTTCCATCATCATCAAAGAAGACCGGAGAGGCAAATACGTCTATGTGGCAAGCTTACGGGACAGCCTCCAAATAGCCCGCAAAGTCTATGTAAAGACCGGTATGAATGTAGAAGACAACACCGTCATCGAAGATGGTCTAAAAGAAGGGGATAAAGTAATTGTCAAGGGCTACAATTTGGTAAATCCGGAGGTGGAAGTGAGCATACAGCAATAATAATTAGAGTCTGTCTATAATGTCCAATAACTGCGTTACGCTCATACTCAAAACAGTCATTGACAAAAGTCAACTCCTTGGTTTTGAGTATTTCGCAAGCCTTGTTCTTGAACATTCTAGCTCAGACTCCGGACTTTATGGACAAACACTAATTAGCAATACGGATTTCCGTTTTACTAGTACAAAAAGTGAAATGAAAGCACAGGACTTATGAAAAATTTACAAGAAAAAGAAGTGAAAAGAAGAGAGTTCACTTGGACTACAGCTTCGCTGAAAAACAGAACAACCATCTATCTGCTTATAGCCATCTTGACGGTAGCGGGAGCAGTCTCCTATCGCAGTTTACCCAAGGAAATGTTTCCGGAAGTAGCGTTACCGATGATAATGATACAGACCCCCTATCCGGGAAATGCGCCGCTGGACATCGAAAATTTGGTAACAAAACCACTTGAAAAGGAAATATTTACGGTAGATGGCATCAAAGATATGCACTCGACTTCCTCGCAAGATATGTCCATGATTATTTTGAATATGAACTCGGATGTGGAAATCAAAACGGCTTTGCAAGATGTCAAAGATGCCGTGGATAGAGCCAAAAGCGAACTGCCCGACGATCTACCGGTCGATCCGGTGGTCATCGACATAGACCCTTCCGAATTTCCGGTCATCAATATCAATCTGTCGGGAGATTTTTCCGGAGAGGAATTGAAAAAATATGCGGAATATCTGGAAGATAAAATCGAAGATTTAAACGAAGTTTCCAAAGTCAATATCAACGGGGTAGAAGAACACCTGATACGCGTCAATCTTGACAAACAAAAGATGGATGCCTATTTTGTTTCCTTCCGGGATGTCGAAAATGCCATTAAATTTGAGAATATGAATATCTCGGGGGGCGATATCATTATCGGAAATACGCGCCGTTCGATACGTACGGAAGGCGAATTTGAAAATATCGATCAACTCAATGACATTATCATCAAGAGCGAAAACGGAAATATTGTTTACCTGCGCGATGTGCTCGAAGGCGGCAGCGTAGAAGACGGTTACGAAGACGTGCAAAGCATCTCCCGTCTCAACCAAGAACCGGTCGTAACCTTGCAAGTCATAAAAAAAAGCGGTGAGAATTTAATCCGTACCTCCGAACAGATAAACCAAATTATCGAAGAAGCAAAACGCCGGCAATTTCCTCCCGGACTTTCCATAACGATAACCAATGATCAGTCGGATATGGTTCGCAAGATGATACTCAATCTGGAAAACAGCATCATTATGGGAGTTTTGTTCGTCATGTTCGTGCTGTTCTTTTTCCTGGGCTTGCGTAATGCTACTTTCGTGGGATTGGCGATTCCGCTTTCGATGTTCATTTCCTTTGTCATTTTGGGAGCTATGGGTTCCACTATCAATATGATGGTACTTTTCGGATTGATATTGGCACTGGGAATGTTAGTGGACAATGCAATAGTGGCTGTGGAAAATATTCACCGTTTCCGGATGAGCGGTTATCCGCCTTTCGAGGCGGCAAGACTGGCGGTCGGTGAAATAGCCTGGCCTATCATTGCTTCCACGGCTACCACCTTGGCGGCTTTCGTCCCCTTGCTTTTTTGGCCCGGAATGATGGGCGCTTTTATGGGATTTCTCCCTAAAACCTTGATTATCGTCCTCTCCTCTTCCCTTTTTGTCGCCCTGATATTAATTCCGGCGGTAACCCTGCTTTTCAAACATAATGAGGAACGAAAACCAAGTGTCAAAAGAACGCTAATAATTAGCGGTATCCTACTGATATTAAGCATATTACTATATCTGTCTAAACATCCGGCAGGAGGCAGCCTCATGATGATTGGCGCCGTCATGGTGTTGCTCAACCGCTATGTATTCTTTGATATTGCATTGTGGTTTCAAAATGTATTTTTGAGGAAGTTGGAAGATGCTTATCTGCGTTTGCTCCATTTTGCCCTTTCGGGAAAAAAGCCTTGGATTTTCCTTTTTGCTACCTTCCTTCTCTTGCTGGGGACCATTGCCTTTATGAAAGCCCGCAAACCGGAAGTAAATCTCTTTCCGGTCAATGAGCCCAAATTTTTATTAATCCGTTCCGAACTACCGATAGGCTCGGACATTTCAGCTACGGACAGCGTCTCCAAACGCGTGGAAAATGACGTTATCCACATACTGCAAGAGCAAGGTTTTTACCGGGATTCTATCGTCAAATCGGTCATTACGGCAGTGGGAAAAGGAGCGGTCGGACAAAATGAAATAGCTTCGGACATTCATCCGAATAAGGCAATTACGACCGTCAATTTTGTGGATTATGAATTTCGCAAAGGGCATAGCACTTCCCGCCTGATGAAATTGTTGAGCGACAAACTCATCGGAAAATATCCCGGAGTCATCACTTCCATTGAAAAAAACAGGATGGGTCCCCCTACGGGAAAGCCTATAAACATTGAAATTTCGGGAGAAGATTTTAACAAACTGCTCTATTATGCCGACACGGTTTTGCAGATTGTCAACCGCGCAAATATTCCCGGTATTGAGGGATTGAAAATAGACCTTGACGTGGGGAAACCCGAACTCCTGATAAAAGTTGATCGCGAACGTGCACGGCGTTTCGGGCTCTCTACCGCACAAGTGGCTTCGACCATACGGACTGCACTCTTCGGCAAAGAAGTGTCGGACTTCAAAATCGGGGAAGACAAATATCCCATACGTATCCAATTGGCTAATAAGAACCGGAATAATATCTCCACCTTGATGAACCAAATTATTAGCTTCCGCAATCCTTCCAACGGTCGTTTGGTACACATTCCCGTCTCTTCGGTCGCTTCCTTTGAATATACCAATTCTTATGATGCTATCAAACGGATAGATAACCAAAGAGTCGTAACCTTATATTCCAATATCATTGAAGGTGCTAACGGCAACGCTATCAATGAGAAAATTGCCCGCTTATTAGATGATTTTGATTTTGAAGAAGGCTACGGATATGCACTGACCGGCGAACAAAAAGACCAGAAAGAAACTTCCGGTTTTTTGCTGAAAGCTTTATTTATCGCTATTGCGCTCATCATTTTGATTATGGTAACTCAATTCAACTCATTGGCAAAACCGTTCATTATCATCCTGACCGTCCTTTTTAGCACCATTGGCGTTTTTGGCGGAATCGCTACTTTCCGGATGGATTTCGTGATTATTATGACCGGTATCGGGATTATCTCCCTTGCCGGCATTGTGGTTAACAATGGAATCGTATTAATCGATTACATAGACTACCTCAAAAAGATGCGAAAAAAAGAGTTGAGACTGCGCGAAGAAGACAATTTGCCCTTTGACGAGACAGTAAAACTGATTGTAACAGGCGGCAAAACGAGACTGAGACCGGTACTCCTGACGGCGATCACTACCATTTTGGGACTGGTGCCTATGGCATTGGGATTTAACATTGATTTTGAAGGGCTGTTAGCCCGTTTTCAACCGCACATCTACTTTGGTGGCGACAATGCACTTTTTTGGGGTCCTATGGCTTGGACGGTCATCTTCGGATTGACCTTTGCCACGTTTCTGACCCTTATCATGGTGCCGGTAATGTACCACATCGGAAACCGTTTAAAATTGTGGGTCATCGACAGGGAGAAGTTACGCTAAGTTTTCCCCGGAAAGGGTCAATAGGAACGTTGTCTCCTTTCCAACTCAAAAATTTCCATATCCGACATTTTTTTGCCGTCAACCCTCAATTTTACGGCGGTAATCAGCTTATGGAAACCTTTGTTTCCGGCAGCGCCGGGATTGATATGCAAAAGCTCATGGGTGCGGTCGTACATCACTTTCAATATGTGTGAATGACCGGAGACAAACAGATCCGGACGGTATTGTCTTATCAAGCTCTTCCCTTCCTTGGTGTAACGCCCGGGATAACCTCCGATATGAATCATGGCGACTTGCACATCTTCGCACATAAAAACCTGATATTCAGGAACCGATGAACGTATCAAATGATTGTCAATATTTCCATACACCGCTTTTACCTCCGCTATGGAACGGAGCCGGTCCAAGACCTCAAAAGAGCCGATGTCGCCGGCATGCCAGATTTCGTCCACGTCCTCAAAAAATTCCCATACCCGTTCCGGAACGGATGCGTGCGTATCGGACAATATTCCTATCTTCTTCATATTTACGGAGTTTGCTAATGCGAGATTCCAATTCGCCGTAAAGCTACAAAATTTTGCAAAATTTCGTAGCACATAGACAGAGAATTACTACTTTTACACTTTTTAAAAGGCAAAAATACGATAATTATGAACGCACATGAAATAGATTATAAAATATTCGGCGAAGAGCTCCAATACGTTGAGATTGAACTGGATCCTATGGAAGCGGTGGTCGCCGAATCGGGCAGTTTTATGATGATGGACGAACATATCCGGATGGATACGATAATGGGAGACGGCTCCGGACAGACACAAGGGATATTAGGAAAATTGTTTGATGCCGGAAAACGGCTTTTGGTCGGCGAAGGGCTTTTTATGACAGTCTTTTCCAATCGCGGCACCGGCAAAAAGAGAATTTCCTTTGCCGCTCCCTATCCGGGGAAAATAGAAGCTATCAACCTGCAAGATTACGGCGGAAAATTTATTTGTCAAAAAGATGCCTTCCTCTGCGCCGCCAAGGGGGTGCGAATCGGAATTGAGTTTTCCAAAAAATTAGGAAGGGGATTTTTCGGCGGCGAAGGCTTTATTATGGAGAAACTGGAAGGAGACGGAATGGCTTTTGTCCACGCCGGCGGAATGCTCAGCAAGAAAGTTTTGTTGCCGGGAGAGGTACTGAAAATAGACACCGGTTGTTTGGTCGGCTTTTCCCATACGGTCGATTATGACATTGAGTTTGTCGGCGGGATAAAAAATACCATTTTCGGCGGCGAAGGAATGTTTTTTGCCCGTTTGCAGGGTCCGGGGACGGTCTTCATCCAGTCCCTACCCTTTTCTCGCTTGGCAGCAAGAATATTGAGCCTCTCCGCACGAAGGAGAGGCGAAGGCAGTATTCTCGGCGGCTTGGGGGATCTTTTGGATGGCGACAATAGTTTCTAAACAGCACTAAAAGAACAACTCAAATCCATACAACCGTCTATTTATCAAACAGATACAAACTTTTATTATTGCTTTAAAGTATGCAAATAATTATCTTTTTTATCTTTACGGGACTGGTCGGAGTGATATCGTACCTTGCCACCCGGAATACGAGAGAAGACACCTCCGATGGATATTTCTTGGGAGGAAGGAGTCTGACGGGCGTGGTGATTGCCGGCTCTCTTTTGCTTACCAATCTCTCTACGGAGCAGATTGTCGGTCTCAACGGAGCTGCCTACAAAGAAGGCATTCTGGTGATGGCTTGGGAGACTTTGGCAGCCATAGCCATTGTTGTTACCGCCATAGTTTTATTACCCCGCTATCTGAAAAGCGGAATCACTACCGTTCCTCAATTTCTGGAATCCCGTTATGACAAGACGACGAAGACGATTACATCCGTTTTGTTTCTCAGCGGCTATATGATTGTGTTGCTTCCTATCGTATTGTATTCCGGTGCGCTGGCGATCAATACGATGTTTGACGTTCCCGGTCTGCTGGGTATTTCGGACACGGCAGCTCTATGGGTAAGTGTCTGGGCAATAGGCATTACCGGATCTATTTATGCTATTTTCGGAGGATTAAAAGCAGTCGCTGTTTCCGATACGATCAATGCGATAGGACTCTTGACCGGGGGATTACTGATTCCCTATTTCGGGCTTTTGTATTTGGGAGATGGAAGTCTTTCCGAAGGCTGGCATGCTTTGGTAAGTGCCAATCCGGACAAATTTAAGTCTATGGGAGGCCCGCATACTTCGGTTCCGTTTTCCACGATTTTTACCGGCATGATGCTGGTACAACTCTTTTACTGGGGCACCAACCAAGCAATCATTCAACGCGCCTTGGGTGCCAAAAATCTCAAAGAAGGACAAAAAGGCTTGATATTGGCTGCTTTCGTCAAAATATTGATTCCCTTTATCGTAGTCATTCCCGGCATCATCGCTTTTCAAATATTCAAAGGACATCCCTTGGCAAATGCAGACCAAGCATACCCTATGTTGGTAAGCAAAGTGCTGCCTGCCTCCTGGCTCGGATTTTTCGCTGCCGTACTTTTCGGCGCCGTACTAAGCTCCTTTAATTCAGCACTCAACAGCTCTTCGACCCTATTCGGAATGGACATTTACAAAGCCTATATCAATCCGGATGCGGGTGAAAAAAAGACGGTAGCTATGAGCAAAATATTCGGCATCGTGTTGGCATTGTTTTCGATGTTTATAGCCCCTTTCATTGCGAAAGCTCCGAATGGATTATTCGGCTATTTGCAAGAGGTAAACGGCTGTTATAGTATTCCGATCTTGACCATTATTTTAGTCGGTTATACGACCCAATATGTTCCCGCCTTGGCGGCGAAAATAGGAATTATTTCCGGCGTCATCTTATATTCGATCAGCCAGTTTATTCTCAAACCTTTTGTGTTTGGCAGCGAACATTATCCTCATTATCTGCACGTTATGGCAATTCTTTTTGTGGTCAACGTATTGGTAATGCTGTTGATAGGCTATTTCAGACCCCGCAGTGAAGCTTATAGAATTACGTACAGCCATGATGTGGACATCAGCCCATGGAGATATGTCTATTGGGCGGGCGGATTTATCGTTATTGTTGTTTTTAGTATTTATGTATATTTTTCGTAGATGAACAACCGGGAATTATACAAACATATCAAGAATATTTTTAAAGAAAAATATGCAGGGGCACCCTTATGTGTACAATCTCCGGGGCGCATCAATATCATCGGGGAACATCTGGATTATAACGGCGGCTATGTGTTGCCGGCAAGCATCGACAAATATATGTATGTGGCGATAGCCCCTTCTTCCCGCACTTATTCCTGCGTGTATGCTGCCGACCTTGATGATGAATTAAAGCTGGATTGGAACCATATCGAAAAAGAGCCGCCCGGCAGTTGGAAAAATTATGTACTTGGAGTGCTCGCCGGTATCCGTAAACAGGGAAAGACTCCGGGCAATTTCAACGCCGTTTTCGGAAGTAATATTCCGGTAGGTGCCGGTTTGTCCTCTTCGGCAGCCTTGGAAAACGGCATCGCTTTTGCACTCAACAGCTTGTTTGACTTGGGATTGGAACGTTCCGGAATGATGCATATCTCCATTGCAGCGGAACACGATTTTGCAGGTGTAAATTGCGGAATGATGGACCAATTCTCTAATCTGTACGGGAAACAAGATCATGGAATTTTGCTGGATTGCGAAACGCTTTCTTTTGAATATATCCCATGGAAACCAACTGAATATCAACTACTTCTAATAGACACCGGCGTTAAACACCAACTCAGCAATTCGCCTTACAATCAACGCAAAGAGGATTGCCAAACGGGCTTCCATGCCATTCGCCAACATTTCCCGGAACTTTCTTCGCTCAGCCGTGCAAGCATTGCCCAACTGGATGCCGTGAAAGACACAATCTCTCCCCGGGTCTATCAACGTTGCCGCTACGTGATTGAAGAAAATCAGCGGGTACTGCAAGCCCGCGTAGCCCTGCAAAACCAAGATTTAATGCAAACCGGAGAATTATTGTATGCCTCGCATGAGGGATTGAGCAAATTGTATGAAGTGAGTTGTGCGGAATTGGACTTCTTGGTCGATACGGCGCGACAAGAAAAGGCGGTGGCAGGGAGCCGGATGATGGGAGGCGGCTTCGGAGGATGCACGCTGAACCTTGTGCGGAAAGATGCCATACCCCTTTTCATTGAATATGCCGGGGAAAAATACTTCCGGAGATTCGGCAGTCATGCCCGTTTTTACCCGGTGAATATTAGTGACGGAACAAAATTATTGAAATGATGAGAAATCTGTTTACGCTTTTCTTTTTCATCTTCGGAGCGTATATCGCCGAAGCTCAAACGAAGGTCTTTCCCGGTGCTGACGAAAAGACTCCTTCCCGATCCGAATATTTTTCTTGGATTAACAATACGAATGAAGGTGCCACCGAAGAACAGACCCAAATCAATTTGGATTTTTTCGCCTACTTGCGTTCGGAATACGGGATGCAACTGGATATTTATGCTTTCGATGCCGGAGCTATTGACGGTAAACGCTTCTACGGAAGTATGCAGTCAAAACGTTTCAAAAGACAATTTCCTTACGGGTTTGATTCCATTTACCGCAGGGCGGAAAGTCTGGGGATTCGACTGGGCGTTTGGGGAGGACCCGATGGTTTTGGCGACACCCCGCAAGAAGAGGAAGCCCGAAAAGAACAAATGATCCGCCTGTGTCGCGATTATCATTTTGCTCTTTTTAAGTTTGATGCCGTTTGCGGACCCCTGCGCCCTGAAAAAGAGGATGCCTTTATTGACATGATGAAGGAATGCCGCCGCTACAGTCCCGACTTGATTTTGCTCAATCACCGTTTGGGGCTCGAAAAGGCAAAACCTTATGCGACCACATTTTTGTGGGGAGGCGAGGAGACTTATATAGATGTATTTATGACCAACCATACCACTGCTCCGCACCACCGCGCCGCTGCTTTGCAACGGGGTCTGGTACCCGGATTAAAACGCCTCACGGAAGACCATGGCGTCTGCCTCTCCTCCTGCCTCGATTACTGGGATGACGACTTGATTTTACAAGCATTCAACCGCTCCCTTATCCTGGCTCCGGAAATCTACGCCAATCCATGGCTGCTACGCGATGACGAGTTTCCTAAACTGGCAAGGATTTTTAATATTCACCGCAAATATAATGACATTCTGGTCAATGGACTGGTATTGCCGGAAAAAGACTATGGAGAGAATGCCGTCTCCCGGGGTGACGAAAAGACACGCCTTATCACCCTCCGGAACAATTCATGGCTCCCCGTAACATATCATATTCACGCAGACCGGGAAATTGGACTGAAAAAATCCGGTAAAACATTTAAAATCATTCAATTACACCCATACGAAAACTTCTTAGGAGAATACCCCTACGGGAAAATAGTGGACATCGAAGTAGCTCCTTTCCGTTCGGCTCTATTGCTGGTAACTTCCGGAGACTACGATGAGCCTATAGTGAAAGGCTCGGCTTTTCAAATTGTCCGGAATGTAGCGAACAAACCGCTTTTAATTAATCTTGTAGGCAAAGCCGGCACCAGCAAAACCATTTCCTTAGAAGGACTCAAAGGCAAGTATCATTCGGTGCGCATAGCCGGAGAAGACAAACCGGAACTGTTGTCGCAGGGGAAGATTACCATACATTTCCCCGGGAAAAAATTACAGCTTCCGGCACACCGTAAAATAGCGGATCTACAAGAAACGGATATTCCCGGCGACGCCGAAGCACTTTATGAGGCGACCGTCTTCGCAGCGGACAACAATGCTTTGGAAGTGCGTTCCCTTTTTCGTTCGGGCGAAAGTCATATTCCGGAAGTCATCAAAGCAAGAGAGGCTTTCTTTCATCAGAAAGTCTTTATCAACCGCGGAATATGGGACAAATATTTGTTTGACGGAGATAGAGAAACCGGTTTTTGGCCCTCCAAAAAATACGATATCGACTTGCGTATCAAAGGTGGAAGCTTTCATCTTGACCTGGGAGAAATCACGGAACTGGACAGCCTGGTGTTTCATATTCCGGATTATTTTTCACTTCATCCTTTATTGAAAGAGGAAGGCAATTATGCCGAAATTTCTACCGACCTTGTACATTGGAAGACTATCACGTATCTGACTGACACACTGATAAATATCCCCATACATGGGAAAATCCGCTATCTTCGTTTGCAATATCAACCTCAACGAATTGTGGAGATAGAAGGCTATTTTCAAGGCAAACCCGTAGCGAGAAAAGGCTGGCGGGCATCCAATCTTTTCGCCCATCCCCGCCGGATGCAATGTGTAAAAGCCTGGAAGACGACTTTCACGCTTTCCGAACTGGCGGATAACTCCTATTTAAGTGTCGCCCTCAACGGAAAACACGGTTACGAAGGCGCTTATGTGGCTGCCAAGATTGACGGAAAATACGTCGGCGCTCCCGACCGTGCAGCCTCCTATCCCTCCAATACGTGGGAATATGTCGCCGCTTGGCGGAATGCCAATTATACCTATTACATCCCTATGAAACCGGAATATGTGGGCAAAAAAATTGAAATATTTGCCCTGGCTTATGATGAAAAAAATACGGACATAAAACCGCAAGTATGGATTTCGTCTTTTACCGGAGGTATGAAAACAATAAAAATGGAATGCATAAAATAACAGAAATATGAAGACATTAATTTTGGGAATAGCAATGGCAATTTGGTTGCCGCTAATGGTCATGGGACAAACGAAAGAATACCATGTAAAATCACCTGACGGAAATATTGATTTCGCATTACACACAGGTGAAAAACTCTATATTTCAGCAAGCTACAAAGGGAAAGCCCTGTTAGCAGCTTCCGCAATTGCGATGCAACTCAAAGAACGTAGCTTGGGGACACATGCGAAAGTCAGCGGAGTGAAGAAAAAGAGCGTTTCACGAACGATTAGCCCTGTGGTAAAAGTAAAAAACTCCCGGATCGTAGAGAAGTATAATGAAATCGCTGTCTCTTTTCAACCGGATTTCACGCTGACACTCCGGGCGTATAACGAAGGCTTTGCCTATCGTTTTGAGACGGCAATCGAGGGTAACATTACCGTGATATCCGAGACGGGCAACTATCATTTCCCCGCCAATTATTCCGTATGGTGGGGACGGGAGAAAAAATTTCAATCTTCCAATCAGGTATTTTACGATAGTACGGATTTGCAAAAATTATCCGGCAAGGATTTAGCCAGCCTGCCGCTGATTCTTCAAAGCCCGGAGGGGACAGACGTGGTCGTTACCGAAAGCGATCTGAGGGATTATCCGGGGATGTGGATGAAAGGTGCGGACGGCAATAGTTTGCAGTCCGTATTTCCGCCCTACCCCAAAAAGATTGAAAAACATTCCGATCGCGATCTGCGCATTACCGAAAGGGAGGATTATATCGCTAAAACCAACGGAAAACGCTCCTTCCCGTGGAGAATATTTGCCGTCGGGAAAGATGCAGAACTGATTAATAATCAACTGGTTTACCTTATGGCCTCCCCCAATCAACTGAAAGATACGGACTGGATAAAACCGGGGAAAGTGGCGTGGGACTGGTGGAATGCCAATAATATTTACGGGGTGGATTTCAAGGCGGGCATCAATACCGAAACCTATAAATATTACATTGATTTTGCTGCAAAATACGGATTGGAATATATTATCCTGGACGAAGGCTGGTACAAGCTGGGCAATCTTTCGGCTATCGTTCCCTCCATTGATTTGCCCGGATTGGTAGCCTACGCGCGCCAAAAGAATGTGGGCATCATCCTGTGGATGGTGTGGAAAACGCTGGACGAAGGCTTGGAAAACCTGGAAACATTTGAAAAATTGGGTATTCGCGGTATCAAAGTGGATTTTATGAACAGGGACGACCAAGAGATGGTCAATTATTATCATAAAATAGCACGTCTGGCTGCCGCACACCACCTGATGGTAGATTTTCACGGTTCCTACAAACCGGCAGGACTGCGGAGAACTTTTCCCAATGTGATTACACGCGAAGGCGTAAACGGCGGGGAAGAAGTCAAATGGAGTACCGAGGAAACCCCCGAACACAATCTGATTTTGCCTTTCGGCAGAATGCTGGCTGGTCCGATGGATTATACCCCCGGAGCGATGCACAATGCACAGGAGAAAGATTTCCGTCCGATCTTCGATACTCCTATGAGTATGGGGACACGCTGTCATCAGTTGGCAATGTATGTTTGCTACGAAAGCCCCTTGCAAATGCTCTGCGATGCGCCCTCCAATTACTACAAAGAGCCCGAATGTATGGAATTTCTTTCGGCTGTGCCTACCGTATGGGATGAGACCAAGGTGCTGGATGCAAAGATTTCCGACTACTTTTTCGTGGCTCGCCGCCATGGAGCGGATTGGTATATCGGTGGGATGACCGATTGGAGTGAAAGGGACTTTGAATTGGATCTTTCCTTTTTGCCCAAAGGGAAAAAATATGCGATGACCCTGTACAAAGACGGGATTAATGCCAACCGCATCGCAATTGACTTCAAACAAGTTAAAAAGACCGTAGATGCAACCTATAAGGAAAAGATTCATCTGGCAAAAGGAGGCGGCTTTGCCATTATGCTGAAACCGGTGGATAAGAAATAATATGAAAGCAGTATAAGGCATGTCCATAAAGTCAAGAGCCTGAGCTGGAATGTTCGAATTCAAGGCTTGTGAAGTTCTGAAAGCAAAGGAGTTGACCTACGTCAATGACTGGTTTCAGAACGAGCGTAACGCAGAAGTCGGACATTATAGACAGGCGCTGAATAGAAATTTCCGGGGCAAATATTTATCCGGTTAATAATAATTTGTTTACCTTTGCTGCGACAATAATTATTT
>WFZU01000093.1 GCA_015489405.1 Bacteroidales bacterium | reverse complement strand
GTCAGATGTGTATAAGAGACAGAAAATATAGTGTACAATAACTATGAAGTCTTTATATAAAAGGAAGTTGTCATTCATCCTCTTGGATGCACTGATTGTAACCGTAAGTTTTCTCATCTTTATCTGGATTAAACCCGCTTCATTGCGGCTCTATCTACCCAAATATACAGATCCTTTTCTGATTTTTCTGGGCGTTTGGCTATTTGTCTCCTTGGTTCTGGAAAAATTTAAGATTAGTCTGATAAAAAATGAAAATGATGTCTTTGCTCCTATTCTGATTGCCAATTTTACGATTGTAATAATTACTTTTCTGTTAATTTATTATTTTAGATTTTTTTCATACTCACGCTCCATCGTTTACGGAACAACAATTCTTTCCACTTTTTTGGAAATCCTTATCGCTTACCTTTATTTTCTTTACCGTAAAGCGGTTATTGTCTCGGATGACCGGGGTTTGGAGACACGTGAAAAGCCCGTGCCGGATGTTTTGGGCAGTATTTCACACGATGAGAGTGAGGAAAGAGACCGTTTAATCAGACAAAGCGTTGTCAAAGAGATTGGAGAGGCAGCCTTTGATTTTATCAATGCTATCATTGATTTAAGCAGTCCCGAAGTGTTGGTGGTCTCCACTTCCACCCGTTCCAACATCGAACGTATCGAAAAAGAAAGTCGTAAGGCGATTGTCAATTTGCGTAAAGTCAATGATATACAGAGAATCAACAAATTCTTTGAAGAAGTTAATGCAAAACTGCCGGACGGGGGAATCTTCGCAGGAAACGTTGAAACCTACACGGCGCGTTATCATAGAATGATGAAAAAACTTCCTCCGGTAATTAATAAAGTGTATTATTATTTTATTGATTTTCCTGTCAAAAGAGTGATGCCGAAATTGTTAGGTTTCAAGAAAGTGTATTTCTTTCTGACCAGTGGAAAAAACAGAGTACTCTCCAAGGCGGAAACCTTGGGAAGATTATATTCTTGTGGATTTGAAGTGCTAAACGAAAAGTGTATTGAAAACCGCCTGTATTTTGTCGCACGGAAGATTCGCCCACCCTATTTTGACCACCACCCGACTTACGGTCCTTTGATTAGGTTAAAAAGAAAAGGTAAAGGAGGGAAAATAATCGGAGTATATAAATTCAGAACCATGCACCCCTATTCCGAGTATCTGCAAGCTTATGTTCATAAGATGAATGACCTGCAAGAAGGCGGAAAGTTTAAAGATGATTTCAGGGTACACACTATCGGTAAATATATGCGTAAACTTTGGTTGGATGAGCTGCCGATGATTATCAATGTGTTGAAGGGGGAAATGAAGATCGTCGGAGTGCGTCCTTTAAGTCGTCACTATTTCAGCCTCTATACCAAAGAGATGCAGAAAATGAGAAGTAAATATAAGCCCGGATTGGTACCTCCCTTTTATGTGGATCTCCCTTCCACTTTGGAGGAAATCATGGAGTCCGAACGAAAATATTTGGAAGCCTACGAAAAAGCACCATTCCGGACCGATGTCCGCTATTTCTTTATGGCATTTTACAACATCATTGTCAAAAGAGCACGTAGTAGTTAGAGTCCGTCTATAATGTTCATTAACTTCGTTACGCTCATACTCAAAACAGTCATTGACAAAAGTCAACTCCCTGGTTTTGAGTATTTAGCAAGCCTTGTTCTTGAACATTCTAACTCAGACTTTTGACTTTATGGACAAGCAGTAGTTAGTAGCTGCCGGACGAAGTACACAAAACATTGATTGGTCTATGAAGAAAGTTTTTATTTTTTCTATTGTTATTATTTCTTTATTGTCCGGGCTCAAAGCCCAAACGGTCTATCAAGACATATCGAAGCATAGTATCTATGATTTTTTGGACGAATTGGCAAATGATCAAATCATTGATATTAATTCCGTCGTAAAACCTTATAGCCGGAAATTTATCTACCAAAGCCTTATGAAGGCAAAAAAACAAAAATCATTACTTTCCAAAAGGCAACAGGAAGAAGTGGACTTTTATTTGCTGGATTACGGCTTGGATTTTGAAGAAAACCTCCCGGCAAGAAAACCCAATATTGATTTTCTCAAGAAAAAAGAATTGTTGGCTGCCATCAATCCGGTAGGCATCCATTACAAAGACGAAAAATTCACATTCAGCATCCGTCCCATTTGGGGAATTCGCTACTATTCCAAGAAAAATAAAACCATTTTCCACCGTTGGGGAGGCTTGGAAGCCCATGCTACCATTGGACACTGGGGATTTTTCTCCTCCCTACGGGATAATAACCAGACCAACTTGTTGGCGCTTCCGGACTATTTTAATCAACAAAAAGGAGGTGTTTATAAACGTGGAGTAAATAGCGGTGGAACCTATAGCGGAGATTACAGCGAAGCGAGAGGAGGAGTTACCTACTCTAATGATTGGGGGACTGTAGGGATTGTCAAAGACTATCTTGCTTGGGGCAATAATTATCACGGAAGTAATATTCTTAACGACAAAGCCCCCTCTTTCCCGCAAATAAAAGTATATCTGCATCCCGTGGATTGGTTTGAGTTTAATTATTTTCATGCCTTTCTGGTTTCGCAAGTAGTGGACAGTAGCCGGTCGTACTACTACCCACATAGCAGCGGACAACGGTTTAGACCGGTGTACAGACCTAAATTTATGGCAGCTAATATTTTTACGGTGAAACCGTGGAAAAGATTGCATTTTTCCTTTGGTAACTCTATCATATACAGCGACAAAGGCTTTCAACTTGCTTATCTCATTCCGGTCATGTTTTTCAAATCCATCGATCATACGATTAATGCCAATATCGACAATGAAAACTCACAAATCTTTTTTGATATAAGCTCCCGGCAAATAAAACATTTGCATCTTTATGCTTCTTTTTTCATTGATGAATTTAAAATCAGCCGCATTCGTACTCCTGACGAACATAATTTCTGGAGTGAGAAAATAGGGTTCAGACTTTCAGACCTTTTTGTCAAAAACTACTCTTTGACATTTGAATACACCAAGACCATGCCTATTGTCTATAACCACAGGGTGCCGTCATTGACTTTTGCCTCCAACAAATTCTCGTTGGGACACTATCTCAAAGACAATTCAAGAGAATTTTATATCGAAGCTAATATGAAACCCTTGCGGGGACTGTACTTAAAAGCCTATTATGTTTTCGCTCAGCACGGGAACGATTATGATTATGTGTTGGATAGCAGTTTAACCCGGCACGCCTTTCTCGAAAAGGTAATGTGGCAGGAAAAAACCGTAGGTTTCTCCGCACAATATGAAGTATTCAATAATGTTTTTGTTTTTACCTCATACCGAATTTCTGATATTCAAGGAGATACGACTTCCGTTCAACGGCATACACCTGAATTTTTCATAGGCAAAAACAATATTATAAGTTTCGGCTTCAATATGGGATTTTAAGTTCATTTTCCCTCCATAGCAAAAGACGAACCGGATTTCCCAATTTCCGGGGGTCGGTTTTTCCCATTTTCTCCCCTCCCCTTTCAAAATTTTAAAAAAAAGTTTTTTATATCTCAAAAAGATATAATTTCGCCGCAGAAAAATCGGGATGTAGCGCAGCCAGGCAGCGCGCTTCGTTCGGGACGAAGAGGTCGCGAGTTCGAATCTCGCCATCCCGACTTTTTTTATTCCAAAGCATTTTCCAATACTCGAAAGAATCGCTTGCAACAAAGTACGCAAACACTTTTAATCATCTCATACTCAAAGAATTAGTCCCTGACGTAATAAGTTGAGACAAGTACCGGAAGAAAAAATACCTTTCATTACATATTTGTATAATTTTGCAGGCTGTTAATAAGTTCTATTTAAGTGTAAAATATGGCAAAAAATCTCGTTATCGTAGAGTCTCCCGCGAAAGCAAAGACAATTGAAAAATTCCTGGGAAAGGATTTTAAGGTGGTTTCCAGTTTCGGACATATCCGTGACCTGCCTGCCAAGAAGATGGGAATTAATATAGAAACCGGTTTCCAACCGGAATATGAAATTTCCGCAGACAAAAAGAAACTCGTGAGCGAACTCAAAAAATTAGCCGGCAAAGCCGAACTTATCTGGCTCGCTACGGATGAAGACCGTGAAGGAGAAGCCATATCCTGGCATCTGATCGAGGCTTTAAACCTGCCGAAAGAAAAAATAAAACGAATTGTTTTTCACGAAATTACGAAGAATGCCATTACCGAAGCCGTTAAAAATCCCCGGGATCTGGATGTTCATCTGGTCAATGCACAACAAGCACGCCGCGTATTGGACCGTTTGGTCGGATTTGAAATATCTCCGGTTCTCTGGCGCAAGGTGAAACCGCGTCTTTCCGCCGGAAGGGTACAGTCGGTAGCCGTTCGTCTGATCGTAGAGAAGGAAGAAGAAATAAATAACTTTAAGCCCGAAAGTTTTTTTAAGGCGAAAGCCCGATTTATCCTTGTCAAAGACGGGAAAACACTGCTCGAAGCCGAACTTCCCAAAAAGCTGAAATCCAAAAAGGAAGCCGAAGAATTTTTAAACGAATGTATCGGTTCTACTTTCACGGTGGAAGCAGTAGAAAAGAAACCCGGCAAACGCTCCCCGGCGCCGCCCTTCACCACTTCCACGCTCCAACAAGAAGCCGGCAGGAAGTTGGGATTCTCTGTTGCCAAGACGATGCTCGTAGCCCAACAGTTGTATGAGTCGGGAAAGATTACCTATATGCGTACGGATTCCGTCAACCTTTCCAGCCTTGCTATCAATACCGCCAAACAAACAATCATTGACACCTACGGGGAAGCCTATTCCAAACCGAGACAGTATAAGACAAAATCAAAGTCCGCTCAAGAAGCGCACGAAGCCATTCGTCCTACTTACATTGCCAATAGCGAGATAGAAGGAAATTCGGACCAAGTCAGATTATATGATCTGATACGGAAGAGAACACTGGCATCTCAAATGACGGATGCAAAACTCGAAAGAACCACTGTCAAAATCGATATTTCCAATTCCAAGGAAAAATTTGTTGCCAAAGGGGAAGTCATTATTTTTGACGGATTTTTGAAAGTATATACCGAATCTACGGACGATGATGATAATAATGAAGACCAAAAAGGTCTGTTGCCGCCTTTATCCGTAGGAGACCGGCTGAAACGTAAGAATATCGAGGTTGTGCAACGGTTTACCAAGCAGCCTCCCCGCTATTCGGAAGCAAGTTTGGTCAAAAAAATGGAGGAACTCGGCATCGGTCGTCCTTCCACTTATGCGCCGACTATCTCTACCATACAGCGGAGGGAATATGTTGAGAAAAAAGATATTCCGGCAAAGACACGCTCTTTCACGACCCTTCGTTTGACCGACGGTCAAATAGAAGAAATCATTCAAAAGGAAAAATACGGATACGAAAAAGCCAAGTTGGTCCCGACGGACATCGGCATCGTGGTGAATGCTTTTCTGATGGAAAATTTCGGGGACGTAATGGATTATAATTTCACGGCAAATGTAGAAAAAGAATTTGACGAAATCGCCGAAGGAAAAAAAGTGTGGAACGACAGTATCGGTCGTTTTTACGTGCCTTTTCATAAGGGTGTGGAACATTCGCTCGAACATTCCGAAAAAGCAACCGGTCAACGGCTGCTCGGCGTAGATCCCAAAAGCGGACGTAACGTCTATGCCCGCATCGGCAGATTCGGTCCGATGATTCAAATAGGGGAAGCCGAAGACGATGAAAAACCTGCTTTCGCGAGCCTGCTCAAAGGGCAAAGCATCAGCTCTATCACCCTCGAAGAAGCGCTCGACCTGTTTAAATTGCCACGCACCGTCGGAAGCTACGAAGGGGAAGATATTATTGCTGCCATTGGACGTTTCGGTCCTTATGTGAAACATAAAAATAAGTTCTACTCATTACCCAAAGGGGTCAATCCGATGGAGATAAACACGGAACAAGCCATAGCTATCATCAAAGAAAAAATCCAAAAAGATAAAGAGAAGTTTATCAAAGAATTTGCGGACGAAAAGATACAAGTCTTAAACGGACGCTATGGGGCGTATATCAAAAAGGGACGCAAAAATTACCGTATCCCCAAAGACAAAGACCCGGCGGCGCTGACCCTCGAAGAAGTGAATGAAATTATCGAAAATGCAGATAAAGCTCCCAAAGGACGGAGAAAAACATCTACGAGAAAAACAAAGAAAAAATAATTGACAATCCCTTGGACAAATGATCTCACATATTGAACATATCGGCATTGCCGTAGCCAATCTGGAAGAAGCTATCGCTTATTATGAAAATGTCTTGGGACTCTCCTGTTACGCTATCGAAGAGGTGGAAGACCAAGCAGTCAAAACGGCTTTTTTCCGCGTGGGTGAGACCAAAATAGAACTTCTCTACCCTACGTCCCCCGATAGTCCGGTTGCCAAATTTTTGGAGAAAAAAGGTCCCGGCATTCATCATCTTGCTTTTGCGACCGACGATGTCGAAAAGACATTGCAAGATATGGAGAAAAAAGGTGTGAGAATGATTGACAAAAAGCCCCGGAAAGGCGCCGAAGGCTTGAAAATAGGATTTCTTCATCCGCACTCGACCGGCGGTGTATTGACGGAGATTTGCGGTGAAAAATAAATAGAGCTTGTCTAGAATGTCCGACTTCTGCGTTACGCTCGTTCTGAAACCGGTCATTGACGTAAGTCAACTCCTTTGCTTTCAGAACTTCACAAGCCTTGAATTCGAACATTCCAGCTCAATCTCTTGACTTTATGGACAAACACTAAAAAGAGTCTGTCAATAATGTCAACGTTGTTTGTTAAACGCACATTTTAAAACGTAAATTATGTATCTTTTTTTCGATACCGAAACCACGGGATTGCCCCGCAATTATAAAGCTCCCGTAAACGACCTGAACAATTGGCCCCGGATGATTCAGATAGCTTGGCTACTCTATGACGACCGGCAACGAAAAATTGCCGGACACGAATATATTATCCGCCCCGAAGGCTTTACAATCCCGCCGGAAGCATCCAAAGTGCACGGTATCACTATGGAGAAAGCCTTGGAGGAAGGTGTGGAATTAAAGCGCGTCTTGGAGGAATTTAACCAATACATAAATGAATCCAAAGCTATCATTGCCCACAATATTTCTTTTGATGAAAAGATCGTGGGTGCGGAGTTTATCCGCAAAGGAATCTCAACGCAATTGTTCCAAAAACCGCGTATCTGTACGATGCACGGAAGTACCGATTTCTGTCAATTGCCCGGAAAATACGGATATAAATGGCCCCGTCTGTCCGAATTGCATATCAAACTTTTCGGGGAAGATTTCGAAGGAGCACACGATGCCCTCGCCGATATTGAGGCGACCGCCCGTTGTTATTGGGAACTGAAACGCATCGGCGTAATGTAGAGAGAAATACTATTTTTTATCAAATATCGCTCTACAACCCATTAATTATCAGCAATGTAAAAATATTTCAAAAAATTTTACAATAAATAACTAAAAAATTAGTTGTATAATTAAAATTTTAGTTAATTTTGCATTATAAAATATTTGGAATATGAAAGAACTTACGAAAGCAGAAGAAGAAGTGATGCAGATTCTATGGAAAAAAGAGAAGGCTTTTGTCAATGATATTCTGCGCGAATATAAAGAGACCAAACCTGCTTATAGCACGATTTCTACAATCATACGTATCTTGGAAAAGAAAGGTTTTGTCTCTCACCGCGCCTATGGAAAGACGTACGAATATTTTCCGTTAATCAAAAAAGAAGACTACCGTAAGAACTTTTTGAATAGCTTTCTGAACCGGTATTTTGGCAATTCTCCCCGCTCTTTGGTCTCTCATTTGGTCGAAGAACACAAAATTGATTTGAAGGATTTGGAAGAAATATTAGCCCTAATCAAAAAAGAAGGTGAAAATGAATAATCTTATTATGCTCCATATTTACCTTATCATCATGTATTTGATTTACAAATATCTGTATAGCAATAGCACACATTTTGTCGCCAATCGTATTTTTTTATGGTTGATTGCACCGGGGGCGATTCTGTTGGCATATATTCCCCGGCTCTTTCATTCCGGGCAAATGTTTGCTAAAGTTATGTTGCCGGCTTTTGTCATTCATCCCGGACATTCCATCCTTCCGGATATTCTCGCAGAGGAAACAGACCATTTCCATATTTTGAAAATTATCTATTTCAGCGTAGCTGCCATTCTGTTCTTTCGATTGTTATGGAGGCATTTTCGCTTAATATCCTCTTTGCAAACGGAAAAAATAGAGAAACAAGAAGGCATATACATCATCCGGGACTCCGGTGTCCGAGCCCCCTATTCCTATTTCCGTTACCTTATGTTGCCGGCAGAAACAGCCGGAACGGAAGCCGAAAAGCTGATGATAGCACACGAAAAAGCACATATCATCCAGCGACATTCCCTGGATATTTTATGGCTTAATATACTTGCTGCATTCATGTGGATTAATCCGGTCAGTTGGCTGATTATCAAAGAAATGAAAAAGATTCACGAATATCTTGCCGACCAAAATACCATCGCCGGTATGCCGGATAAAAGGGCGTATTATCAACTATTATTTTCACAATACTTAAATATTTCACCTATCGGTTTTATTAATACATTTAGTTATTTACCTTTAAAAAAAAGAATGATTATGATGAAGAAAAAAGAAGATTTGAAAAGAAGTTTTTGGCGTTACGCACTGCTCCTTCCATTTACCTTGATATTGGCGGGTTTCTCCTATGCCGGCAGAAATATGAACGGAAGCCCTGTCCCGTATAATGAATTTCAAAAAGTGTCTCCGCTTTCGCAAAATGAAAAAGTCTATACGAAAGTGGACGAACCTCCCCGCTATATTGGAGGCAATGAGGCTTTGATGGCATTCCTTTCTAACAACATCAAATATCCCAGACAAGCCCGGAAAAAAGGAACAGAGGGTACGGTATTTATTCAATTTATTGTGGAGAAAGACGGAAAAGTGAGTAACATTGAGGTCAAACGCGGTATTGGCGATGGTTGTGACCAAGAAGGGATACGAGTCGTAAAATTGATGAAAAAATGGATACCCGGGAAAAAGGAAGGAAAAAATGTCCGTACTAAATTTATTTTACCATTAAAATTTGTGATTAAAAAGAATGAGCTTCCCAAAGATAAAAAATCTGCAAAATGAAGAAATTATTATTCATATCATGCTTATTGGGTATTTTCTTTGCCTCCTGCAATTATTCCGGGCATAAAGCTCCTTCGCCGAAAGCACATCAATGTTGGGATGAGGATGCGGTCTTTCCCCTGCATATAGATGCAGATCATCATGCATCATTTAAGGGAGGAGATAAGGCTTTGATACAATTTATCGCTACCCAAACAAACTACCCTCTGCAGGCAAAGGAGAATGGAGAACAAGGAGAGGTTTTTGTCCGTTTTGTCGTAGAAAAAGACGGTGGTATTCGCGATGTGGAAGTTATCCGGGGGGTTAGCAAATCTCTTGATGAGGAAGCCAAACGCGTAGTCCTTCTTACCGCCGGGAAGTGGAACCCGGCTACCAAAAACGGAGAAGCGGTAAACATTTCTATGACGCTTCCCATCTATTTCAAATTAAATTAATTCGAGCTTGTTTATAATGTCCGACTTCTGCGTTACGCTCGTTCTGAAACCAGTCATTGACAAAAGTCAACGCCTTGGTTTTGAACATTTCGAAAGCCCTGCCTGTGCATACGGCAGACAGGCTTGTTCTTGAACATTCTATCTCAGATTCTCAATTTTATGAACGGACACCAATTCATGTCTTTATGCGCTTATTAATGTATTTTTCCTCTATGGTACTTTTCCTTTCCGCTTGTCAATACCACCTTGTAGTATCGACCGGACAATGGGATGATAAGGGGCGAAGACAAGGTATCTGGAAAAGCTATTGGGATGACCGGAATGAACATCTGATGATGAAATCTTGCTTTCGCCACGGGAAAGAGATAGGGATAAGCCGTTCTTATTTGGAAAACGGCAAGCGGATTTCAGTTTTTAAATTTCGCAAAAATTACGTAAAAGTAAAATTTTACGACAGCCTTGGGAAGCTGGATATGAAGGGAAAAGCAATTCTGCAATACGATGCGGACTCAAATTTAGAGTATTTTTGGATTGGGAAATGGAAATATTTTGATTCCAAACATCGCATTATACGCTATGTGTATTATGAACACGGTAAGGCGATGGCGGAATTCATCCCCAAAAAGAAAAAACGCCGGCTTCGACCTTCCCCGTCTTTTGATTTTTCTGCTACCGGAAAGAAGGAAGACGAGTAGTAGCATTATGAAACGATACTTGCAGATTCAAGACAAGTCCAACCGCTTCAAATAAATTTAGCAAACCCATCACCC
>WFZU01000092.1 GCA_015489405.1 Bacteroidales bacterium | reverse complement strand
CGCCGGCATTTTTTCGTTGGTAATCGCGGATGTATTCCAGGTAGGAACTTGCCTTTTTGTAATCTTTATCGCCGAGTGCGGAGAGATACATGCTTAATATTCCTTTCACGAAAAGCGCCTCTTCTCCCTGCAGGTATTGGTCGGCTTGGTCGGGACTGATCCAGGTATGATTAAGGTCTCCCCGTACCGGGAAAAGTCTGAAAAGGCTCCCTTGATATATCATATAGGCGATATTGACGACTTCGTCCACTTTGATAACCTCTTTGTCAAAGCGGTTACGTTGCGCCGGCGATTTGGCATAGGCTTGTTGCACGGCATCCGATAATTTGTAGCCGGCTACCGGATCGATAAGCGCTTGAAATGAAGTGTATTTTTCCGGTGTTCCGAGAAATTTTTGCAAACCGTGGTATCCCTCATGCGTAATCTTTATCATCGGCACTTCTTGCCATTTCCCGGGATAGACGAGCATCCCGAGAATAACTTGTTCCGGAGTTTGATCTTTGAAGCGGGTTTTTCCGGTCATTTTACGCAGCAGTTCGTTGGCAAACGTGTGTACCGGTTTGATTCTCCCGTTATGCGATTGTACCAATAAGGTGGAAAAAGGGGCGGCTTGGTTCTCCGGAATGACAGGCGGGGCAGTGTTTTCCGCGGTAGCGAATAAAAAATTTCCGGATAGCAAAAACAACACTAAAATCATTGCTTTTACCCTGATCTTGGCAAATTTCCTCGATAGTGTTCTGAATCTCCCTTTGGGAAGGAGCAAGGAAACTATCATTCCCAGTGCCATTAGAAAATAGCCGATATAGGTTACCGTGGTTCCCCAAAAATCATGATTTACGGAGAGAATAGTGCCTTTCTCGTCCGGATCGTAGGAAGATTGGAAAAAACGGTAGCCTTGATAATTTAAAATGTGATTCATATATATGTGATAGTCAAATTGAACATTTTGGAGGCTGTCTGTCAGCCGGACAAAACTTTCGTAAGATGCAGGGCTGTTGGAGCCCGGATAGCGTTCCATCTTGAAATCCGACAGATGAATGGCAAAAGGAAGTTTGATTTTCTTCCCTCCCCAGCGTATTTTCAAGCGAACCCCGTTGAGTGTAAATTCTTTTCCGGGGACGAATAATCCTTTTCCCCCATAGACAAATACATCTTGCTTTTCGTCGTCTACGTTAATCCGGTATTGGACTACGTCCCTCCCTTCTCCGGCTTTCATTCCGGGAGTACTTTGCATGGCGATCCGGGCGTGAGAAAGGAATTTTTTGATTACCAAACTGTGTTGTCCGTAACGGTACAATTGTAATATCTCCGCCGGATAAATGCTGTCCGGCAACAGAACAGTCTTGGCTTGTGTTTGCATATCAATCCGCCAAAGGCTATCTTGCGTCCGAAGCATTAACGAGTCGTGGCGATAGAAAAAAGCAATGTCATGTTGTTTTCCGTCGTCAAATCCGATAGTGATGTCGTCCAGACGTATGCTTTGGTGATGCTGCAAAAGCGATTCGCGTCTGCCGCTTTGGGCTCCGGAACTCGTCAGGCTAATCACCGGGATTCCATCCGGCGCATTTTCAGGCACCTTTTTCCCTCCGGTGAAATATTTTACATAGCGAATATCAACTCTTTTGCCTCCTATCTCAAAATGTGGATTTACTTTTCGCAAGGAAAAAGGGGTGGCAAAGACCGGCTCTTCGATAGTGCGTTTTTCTCCCTCGCTTTCCGCTTCAACGTGAAAGTAGGATTTCATGGAATTGATGTGGTTGGAAGTTTTCCCTTCCCGGATATGCATCGTCCCTTCATAACCCACATAACGGGTGATAGCTGCACCTATAAAAATCAATATAAATGAAAAGTGAAAAAGAAAGACACCCCATTTCTTTTTCCGGTACATCTTATATTTGAAAATGCTTCCTATCAGATTGATGACCAACAACAATTGCAAGACTTCGAGCCAAGTGGAATTGTATATCAAGGCTTTTGCCGTTTCGGTGCCGAAATCTCTTTCGACGAAAGTCGCATAGCCTACGGAAGCTGCGAAGATGAGTAACAATATCCCGGTCAGGGACATAGAAAATATAAACTTTGTAATTTTAGATACCATTTCATTATTTTTTTGCAAAAATACTCTTTAATCAGAGTTGTAAATAAAATTCTTATTGAATAGAAAATATATTGAGAGCGGGGACATGTCCCGGCGTTCCCATAACTATATCTTTTCGCAAGAACGTAGCTATTAAACAAAGAT
>WFZU01000091.1 GCA_015489405.1 Bacteroidales bacterium | reverse complement strand
TTATAGACAAGCTCTATTTATTCCCAATAAAAATATATAAAACATAGCTGAAAAAATTTGTATTTCATTATTTTGATATATCTTTGCCCTGCATAAATCTATAAAAAATTGATACTATGAAGAAATATAATTTTTCAGCGGGACCTTCTATTTTACCGCAATACACTGTTGAAAAGACTGCCGAGAATGTTCTTGATTTCGGGGGGATTGGTCTTTCTGTAATGGAAGTTTCTCACCGCAGCAAAGAGTTTGTGGCGGTCATGGAAGAAGCACAACAATTGTTCAAAGAGTTGTTAGATATTCCCGATGGATATTCCGTATTATTCTTAGGTGGAGGTGCCAGTATGCAGTTTGCCATGGTTCCCTACAATCTGCTGAACAAAAAAGCAGCCTACCTCAATACCGGTACATGGGCTAAAAAAGCTATCAAAGAAGCCAAACTTTTCGGAGAGGTGGAAGTGCTTGCCAGTTCGGAGGACAAAAACTTCACCTATTATCCCAAAGGATATACTATTCCGGAGGATGCCGATTATTTTCACATCACCACGAACAACACTATTTACGGAACGGAAATCAGAGAGGATATAGACTCTCCGGTGCCCTTGGTTGCGGATATGTCATCCGACATCTTCAGCCGTCCCGTGGATGTATCTAAATATGCTATCATCTATGGCGGAGCTCAAAAAAATCTGGGACCGGCAGGGGCTACCTTTGTGATTATCAAAAATGACATTTTGGGCAAAGTGGACAGGGCAATTCCTACGATGCTTAATTATCAAACCCATATCGATAAAGGTTCCATGTTTAATACACCTCCCGTTTTGCCTGTATTTGCGTCTCTGATGACCTTGCGTTGGTTGAAAGAAAACGGCGGTGTCGCTGCTATGGAGAAAAGAAATATCCGGAAAGCCAACATTCTATACGATGAGATTGAGAGAAATAAATTGTTCAAGGCTACGGTTAATCCGGAAGACCGCTCGTTGATGAATGTTTGTTTTGTCATGAATGACGAATACAAAGATTTGGAAGGAGACTTCCTGAAATATGCTACGGACAGAGGTGTTTCCGGTATCAAAGGACACCGCTCGGTAGGAGGGTTCAGAGCTTCTATCTACAACGCCATGCCGGAGAGCAGTGTACAGGCATTGATTTATATTATGCAACAATTTGAAAATGAGAAAACAGGCAATCACTAAAAAAATCTTGATATATGACTAAAGTATTGGTAGCTACCGTGAAACCTTTTGCGCCTGCGGCGGTAGAAGGAATAAAAAAGAATATCGAAAAAGCAGGCTATGAATTTGCATTGCTCGAACGCTATCAAGGGCAAGAAGAGCTCAAAGAAGCGGTCAAAGATGTCGATGCACTGATTGTCAGAAGTGATAAAATCACTGAAGAAATCATTCAAGCCGCTCCTCAATTGAAGATAGTGGTCAGAGCCGGAGCCGGATATGACAATGTGGATTTGAAAGCGGCTTCCGCTAATAATGTTGTCGTTATGAATACGCCCGGACAAAATTCCAATGCCGTAGCCGAATTGGCACTCGGAATGATGGTATTTCAAGCCCGTAATCATTTCAACGGAAAAGCGGGGAGTGAACTGAAAGGAAAAAGTATTGGTATTCATGCCTTCGGTCATGTCGGAAGTTTGGTCGCCAAGATTGCCCAAGGCTTCGGGATGAAAGTGTTTGCTTTTGACCCCTTTGTGAAGAAAGAAGATATTGAAAAACACAATGTTACGGCTGTGGATACCGTGGAAGATTTGTATAGTAAATGTCAATATATTTCGTTGCATATTCCCGCCAATCCTCATACGATCAATTCTATTAATTACGATCTTATGATGCGTATGCCGCAGGGAGCCACCTTGGTAAACACTGCCCGCAAGGAAGTGATTAATGAAGATGATTTAATAAAAGTGTTTGAGCAACGTTCTGATTTTCAATATATTTCGGACATCGCTCCGGACAATAAAGAGGAGATTGCAGAGAAATTTTCAGGAAGATTTTTCTTTACTCCCAAGAAAATGGGGGCTCAAACGGCAGAAGCCAATATAAATGCGGGATTGGCGGCAGCCAACCAGATTATTAAATTTTTTGAGGAAGGTGATACTACTTTTCAAGTGAACAAATAAGAATTTTCTATTCGCAGAATCTAATGATATATCATGCCGCTTTGCGGGATGGTATGGACCTGTAAATAATTTAAACAACAAAAAACACAAATGAACATGTACGAAGAAAAAGCATTTTTTAGATTTGAAGACCTCCGTGTGTATGACAAAGCCTTGGATTATATTGATTGGGTGATGAAGGCTACGCAAACTATTCCGGAAGGGAAAGCCAAGGATTTATCCTCCCGTTTCAATCATGCTGCTATCAAGATTGCAACTCATATAGCCGAAGGCAGTGCACGGAAGAAACTTCAATTTGTACATTCGCTTAAAATGGCTAAAAGCATGGTGCGTGAATGTGTGGTATATACTACTATTTTGGCTCACGAAGATTTGATTCCGGAGGAGGAAGTGGAAGTCTCCCGCACGCACTTAATGGAGTTGACCAAAATGTTGGGAGCTCTTATCGGTTCTTTGCAACGCCCCCGGGGTGAACGCAGAAGATATGGACGCGACACCGGAGATATGGACGAAGTCGAAGATACCAATGTTAATCACGAAGAGGATTTTGACGAAGCTTCTACCGGTTTTGATTTGGATGACGACCTTTCGCAAAGGATTTAATTTTACGGAAAATTTTTGATATATGGCTGTCTTAAAAGCATTTAAAGGATTACGCCCGCCGGCGAAATATGCTAAAGAGGTCGCTTCCAGACCCTACGACGTATTAAACTCTAAAGAGGCACGGGAGGAAGCTACCGAAAAATCTTTGTTGCATATTATCAAACCGGAAATCGATTTGCCGGAAGACATCAGTTTGTATGATGAAAGAGTCTATCAAAAGGCTAAGGAAAACTTCCAACGCTTTCAAGATAACGGCTGGTTGGTGCAAGACGAAAAAGATTATCTCTACATCTATGCTCAAACTATGAATGGCAAGACCCAATACGGTATTGTCGGTTGTGCATCGGTGGATGATTATCTTAACAATGTCATCAAAAAGCATGAGCTTACCCGTCCGGACAAGGAAGAAGACCGTATGAAACACGTGCGCGTTACGAACGCCAACGTTGAACCGGTCTTTTTTGCCTATCCTGCGGTGAAAGAAATTGATGAGATTGTGGAGGCTGTTGTACGGGAAAAAGCGCCGGAATATGATTTCGTAGCCGATGACGGTTTTGGACATCATTTTTGGCTGATTGACGACCCTCAAAAGATTCAACGTTTGATAGAACTCTTTGATGCACTGCCAAGTACGTATGTGGCTGACGGACATCACCGTACGGCTGCTGCCGCTTTGGTCGGAAAAGAAAAGAGAGAACAAAATCCCAATCATACCGGCGAGGAAGAATATAACTTCTTTTTAGCCGTTCATTTCCCTGACAATCAATTGACAATCATTGACTACAATCGTGTTGTGAAAGACCTGAACGGATTGACTCCGGAGGGCTTTTTGAACAAATTGCAAGCTCATTTTGTTGTGGAAATGGTAGGGAAGGAACCTTATAAGCCTTCTAAGCTGCACGAGTTTAGTATGTATCTGGCGGGAAATTGGTATAAGATGACTGCCAAGGAGGGTACTTATGATGACAATGACCCTATCGGCGTGTTGGACGTTACCGTTCTTTCAAAGTATGCGTTGGATGAGATTTTGGATATTAAAGATTTGAGGAGGTCCAAACGGATTGACTTTGTCGGAGGCATTCGCGGTCTCGAAGAATTGCAAAGAAGAGTGGATAGCGGTGAGATGGCGGTAGCCTTTGCACTCTATCCGGTATCTATGAAGCAGTTGATAGACATCGCTGACAGCGGAAAAATAATGCCGCCGAAGACGACTTGGTTTGAACCCAAATTGCGTAGCGGATTGGTAATCCATAAATTGGATTAGAGATATTAAAGGAGAGAGCAAAATTATTGCTCAATGGATATGAAAGGCAAAACTATTTTGGTGGTTTTGCCTTTTTTTTGTTGGAGTTTTGCAGGGAGAATTGATGCCCGGCGCGTCTAATGTATTTTGTCTAGCGGATGTTAAAATTTCAGGTCAAAATCCTCTTGCAGTACCGATACTCCTACATCGTCCAAGGGAATCAAACGCAATACTTTGGTACGGCTTCCCAAGATGCCGATACCGCCCTCAATATTGGAATAAACCGGCTTGTCTTGCAACAATCCGGAGGAGGGTTCATTGACAATCATATATTTGTAGAGCACCTCATTGCCGGCAATCAATTCCAATTCTACATCTTTTGCCATGCGTTTTTGTACTTTGGCTTCCTTTTCCGGGTCTTTGTATTTGATAGCTTGGTTGCAACTATTGAAAAATACTTGTCCGATAAGCTTGTATTGATACTTGTTTTGTAACATTTCGTTCGCAACAGGGATGCGCTTGTGTATGGTGTCGGGACTATCGAAATAGAGTTCGTCGTAGTGAAAAAATATTTTCAGTTGGTAAATGTCCGCATTGTTGTTGGTTGACCATTTAATGGTGTTTGAGTTATCTTCCTGATTGTTGATGGTAAACTTATTGGTTGTCAGTTTGGGTTTGGTAAATGAGAGATAGTTGACCACTCCTGTTTCCGAGGAAACTTCCATCCCGCTTTTGGGATTTTTGACATGCAGTTTGTATTGGTGATTGGGATTGAGCCAAATAGTATCCAGGAAAATAGTATCGTGCTGAAACCCTTCGGTATAGACAACAACATCGTAGAAGTCGTATGCTTTGGAACGGTAGAGGATTTGACCGGGGCTGTAAAACAGTCCGGAATCCTTGGATTGGGTATGGATGGTATCAAAGAGAATTGTCCGTACTACATGCCGGTTTTCATCCAATTCTTGGAGGCTTACATCCAAGGGAAAATTGTACTGGTTGGAGTCCGGATTGGCTGCATACTTTAAGACTTTTCCGTCTCCGAGAAAAGCTTTGGTAATTTTCAGGTATTGATGAGCCTCTTTGAGGTCTAAGAGCCCGTACACGATCATTTGTTCTTCCCATTTCGAAATGGTCGTAAAGTCCTTTTGGCAATTGTTGAATAATAGTAGGAGGAGAAAGAGACTAAAAATTTTTTTCATAGGTTTATATCTTTTATTTTGTTGATTAATAAGTGATTAGTCGTCAGACAATACTCGTTCGATTTCATCTGCCATCATCTTGTATTTTGGGTTTTCAATATCTTTGATGATGTTCAGATAGTATTTGACAAATTCGCGGTTAGAGATGGGTTCAAAATAGGATGACTTCTTTGTTATCTTGTTCATCTCCAAGTACATATATACTTCTTTCCGGGTAAATACAGCTCCTCTGTCTGCCGGATTGGTATAAAACAAAATCCGGTTTTTAGTCGTCATGTTCATATCGTAATGCATATCCGGACTCAAGTAAGCAAGGATAAGTTTTTGTGGTAAGACAACTGCTTTGAGGGGAAGATCAAGCTTCTCTGCTATCCACAGGTAGATAGCACAAATGCTGATTTCGGTAGCCCTTTTATACGCCAGGTTATGGGGAACAAAATATTGTTCTTCCGGAGCATCACGGTAGGAATAGACACCATAATGGTGAACTTCAAACACTATGTGATTAATGATTTTTGTTTTTTCAAGCGCTGTCAGATGGTCGTTGAGTTCTCTCCAAACATCCGTGTAAAGTACCGCAAAACGGGACATCATATCTTCCTTTTGAAATTCAAAATCATGAATTTTGGATAATAAAATGATAGCTTCTTCAATGCTCTGCGAGCCTTTGTCCCAGCGTTTGAAATCGTCCAACAGAAGATCGAAATGTATTCCATCTATAATCTCTTTGGAGCGCCGGCGCAGAATACTTTCAAAAGAATTGTCATAAACCTCTTGGACATAGGGCAAAATCCGGTGTCCGTGTTGAAGGATTTCTTCTTTAATTTTCAAGAAGACCGCTTCATCCGGTTCGTCCAAAAGATTCATCAATGCGTGAAAATTAGTATTCTTTTTTCTTTCCATACGACCCATAATAAACGCAGTGTAAAATTACATATTATATCGTATGGGAAAAGAAATATTTTTGTACCCTTCACGGGGATTGGTGCTGCTATGTGAATCATACCTCCAAAAATGTGATCCCTTGGAAAAAATTCATAAACCCTGCTTTCTCTTGCAGAGGTAGCAGGGTGATGGGTTTGCTAAATTTATTTGAAGCGCTTGGACTTGTCTTGAATCTGCAAGTATCGTTTCATAATGCTACTACTCGTCTTCCTTCTTTCCGGTGGCAGAAAAATCAAAAGACGGGGAAGGTCGAAGCCGGCGTTTTTTCTTTTCGGGGATGAATTCCGCCATCGCCTTACCGTGTTCATAATACACATCTGTCTCTTATACACATCTG
>WFZU01000090.1 GCA_015489405.1 Bacteroidales bacterium | reverse complement strand
GTTTTATTTTATCCGGTATTATTTTATTAAATTTTATTGTCTCCGGCTTGTCAGCCCAGGAAATGCTTACCAAAGAGCATGGAAATCGTATGCCTTTATTAATGCCCGACGATTTTAGCGAGCTGAACCTGGTTGCCTGGCGGGTGGAGAACGGTAAGCCGGATAAAAACAATCCATTGATCGAGGGGGAAATGCCATGGGATGCCGGTAGTGTAATGTCCTACGGTACAATTCTAATCGACCCGATAGATAGTTTATGGAAAGCCTGGATATTCTGTGCACCGGCGGAAGTAGAAATGAAAGGATTAAGTTCAAAAAATGAGGGGAACAGCCACTTATGCTATTTTGAAAGCAAAGATGGCGTTCATTGGATTAGACCTGAGCTTCCCTATTTCCCTTATGGAAAATACAAAAAAACAAATTTGATGTTCGATGGCAAAAAAGTTGTTGGCAGAAGATGGGCTTCGGTTATTGTCAATCCCAAAAATAAAGAATGGCCTTACGAAATGTTTGTGTTTCAAGGTATTGCAAAGGAACGCCGTTATCTTGAAAAATTGTGGAATAAAGGTTACAGTATGCTTAGCCGTTACCACTCAAAAGACGGAAAAAAATGGGAATGTATCAATGAAAACATCAAGGGCCCGATGAACTCGGCCGTCGGATTCATTTATCCGGACGGAAAAGGAGGCTATGTTACATATTACTGTGAATTGCGTAATGTAAGAAAAACGGATTACAAACCCGTATGGGATTATGCCGGTGCAAATGGCGCCGTTCGTACGATTTCCAGGGCCGTTAGTAAAGATGGCAATAGTTTTTTTAGGAATCCGGATCGGATACTCATTGATAAAGATGAACGCGATCATCCCGATGCGGAGTATTTTGATTTAGTCCCGATCAAAGTCAAAGGTGGCTATATCTCTATGATCACGATGGATTTCCCCATTAACGGAGTGCTCAATTTACGAATGGCTGCCTCTCGTGACGGAATACACTGGTGGTATCCCGATCGCCGTCAATGTCTTAATAATCCTCCGCTTGGTGAATATGGTGGCGGGATGATCTTCCAAACAAAAAACCTGATCGTTCAAAACGATACACTTTTTGTTTATTACGGTGGTTCGGAGGGTTTACATAGCGATCTTCACGATACACGAAAACACCGGAAAAAAATTGGAATGGAATACGTTGCAGATGAAGCCAGCGGTGCTCTGCCTACAAACGGTGCTCTGTGCCGCGCTTATTGGCGATTTGATCGTATGTATGCCCTTGCCCCGGTTGCCGGTGGTCCAACTCTTGGAATGGCAGTTACCAAAGAAGCGGACTTGGCAGGGAAACAACTTCGCATAAATTTAAAAACAAGACCTCCCAAAAAAGTGAGTAAACCGAATTTTGATGCCGGTTACCTGCAAGTTGAGCTTCTAAATGCAGACGGAAATCCAATTCCCGGATTTACGCGTTCTGATTGCCCTCGGCTTAGTGGAGATTATAAATCCTTGTTGGTAAAATGGAAAGGCGGGGACAAAGCCCCGAAGGGAGCCAAAAAAGCTAAGTTTTATTTAAAAAGAGCCTTCCTGTATGGCTTTGAATTTAAATAAATTGATTTATTATTTGTTCAACAAATAAAGGAGAAAAAATCATGCATAAATATGGAATAATGTTGCTATTATGGACTGGCGACTTTGTAAAAGAAGATATTCATTATATTTCCCGCGCAAAAAAATTAGGCTTTGATGGCGTAGAAATTCATCTCGGCCACCCGGATCACATCCCTATCGAAGAAACCAAAGCCGCTTTAAAAGAAAATGATATGGGAGTTAATTTTGCCCTCACCATGACGGAAGAAGCAAATCCCATATCACCTGATGAGAATATCAGAAAAAATAGTGTTGAATATTATAAAAAATGTATTGATGTAGCTTATGATATCACAGGTGGAAATTGTGGTGTTGGCGGAGTTAGTTATGCTGCCTGGGGATATTTTACAGGCACCCAAAGGACAGAACAAGAATGGGAATGGGGTGTGCAAAGTTTTAAAGAAGCGGCCAAGTATGCCCAAGACAAGGGGATAATGCTGACGGTTGAACCCGTAAACCGTTTTGAAACTTATTTTATCAATACTGCAGAAGACGCCGTTAAGTTCTGCAAAGATGTTGACGAACCCAATGTGAAGATTAATCTTGATACTTACCACATGATAAGGGAAGAAAGAAGTTTTTACGATGCCATTGTAAATACAGGTGATTACCTCGGGCATTTTCACGCTTGCGAAAACGATCGGGGAATACCTGGGACAGGTTTGGTGCAATGGGAAGAAGTGTACCGCGCTATGAAAGATATCGATTACCAAGGTTGGATTACAATTGAATCTTTTACCCCTGATATTAAAGAACTTGCCAAGCTCTGCGCAATCTGGAGGAAACTTGCTCCCAGCGCCGATGCACTTGCCGAAGAAGGTTTGAAAAATCTAAAAGCCATTGAGAAAAAAATATACGATGCATAACATCAAAGCGTTTAAAAATTTAATGATTATGTGTTTTAGGAAAAATTACCAATGAAATTTGACCCGACAATGCTGAACATTGGAAGGGAGAAACAGATCTTTGTAGATGATCTGGTCATTGAATCCGTGGAAAATATATGCCGAACATGGCATCAACCGGTTAGAATAGAAGAAAACCCGGTTCTGATAAAAGACAAACCTTGGGAACATGTAACGTACTTTTCGTGCAATACCTGGCAAGTGATCAGAGACCCAAAAGATAATCTTTTCAAGTGCTGGTACACCGATTGGAACAAACCGGAAATTAAACCGGGGGAACCGCCGATAGGTAAAAGTATTTATCATATTCTCTATGCCGAATCCGAAGATGGTATTGTGTGGAGAAAACCGGAATTCGATATACATAAAGATAACGGAAAAGCCACCAATATCGTCATCCCAAATGCCTATAATCTCGGCCTTGTGTTTGATCCGGACGAAAAAGATGAGAATAAAAGATTCAAAGGAATCTACACGCAGTTTTCTCCGGGAGAAAAAGACGTTGCCGCTGTCGTTGCGGCGACATCGGGTGACGGAATACACTGGACAACCTATGATTCTCCTCCTGTTTTAGGCCGTTCGGGCTCGAAATTGGATGATGTGGTTATTGCACATTACGACCCTATCAGCAGAATATACATAATTAACACCCGCCACTACGATATGTATGCCGTTGCCCGCAATCTTAAAAATCCCGTCGTCGGGCATTGGAGTCCGCCTTATTATCCGCTGGATTGGTCACGTAATAACAAACGCCGGATTTGGCAAAGCGAAAGTGCCGATTTTATTCATTGGGGTGAACTCTATCCGGTTCTATCGGCGGAAGATGGTTTGGATGATCTTGATGAAACCTTCTATGGATTGTGTCAGTATCCTGTCGGCAGTTTGAACCTTGGATTCTTAAATGTACACCGTTACGTTGCAAATGATCTGTATGTCAGGTTGGTTTATAGCAGAGACGGCAAGAACTGGGAACATCTGAACAAAAGACAACCGTTCATTTCTCCGGGCGGTGAGGGTAACTGGGATCAATATATGGTTACTATCCCAAGCAAACCCATTGAAGTAGGCGATGAATTATTTGTCTTTTACGGGGGCTCAAAAAATCACCACGATTGGTGGATAACCGGTGCCAGAGAAGGGCTTGATGTGCCGGAAGCGCATGATCTGAGCAAAGTTGAATATGCATTGGGCCTTGCGAAATTGAGATTGGATGGATTTGTTTCACTTGATGCCGTTCATCCGCGACCTGGAATCTTAATAACAAGGCCTCTTATTTCCGATGGAACGACTCTGCAAGTTAATGCCCGTTGCAAAAAAAACGGATCAATTTCCGCAGAGATCGTAGATGTCTATGATAATGTTATCCCCGGTTTCAGCCGGCAGGAATGTGATGTTTTTACCGGTGACGATGTCCGGCACACTTTCTCCTGGAAAGGAAAAACCAAAATACCTGTTGCTTCCACTACCCGTGCAGAGTATCCCAAACCGGAAATTGAGCGTATGCGAAAAATTCGTTTCTATATGGATAAAGCCGAATTGTATTCATTTGCGTTAATATAACTTTCAAAAAACGATTATCGCGTAAGGACATAATTTTGAGCGATCAATTCAAATCGATGGAAGAAAGGGTCAAGCTCTTTGAGTCATTTTATCGACGAGAGAACAAACGACCTTTATTAGGCTTTTACGTAGGGAACGAATATCCGATTCCACGATATCCCTCTATGGCTAAATTAGTAGAAGGAAGGGCATTAACCCCCGAAGACTTCCCGATCGAAGAATTTATCGTCGATTCTGAGAATCTGCACATCGCACACGAACAATGCGGTGGTGATTTCATTTGGAGCGCTACGGCCTATTGGGGCATTCCGTGGTTGGAGGTTTTTTTAGGCTGTCCTATCTATGCAAATCATTCTTCCGGTTCCATTTATTCGGAGCCACCGGAGTCTTTTGATAGCGAAAGCTACGATATTCGATTTGACCCGGATAATCCGTGGGTAAAACTGATGGATATTATGTTTAAAGAATTAGCCGTTAAAAGTGCAGGGAGATGGCCTATTGCAACAACAAGAATGCGCGGGCTTACCGATCTTCTTTCTGCGTTATATGGTGGAACCGAATTTGTAATGGCAATGCTGACAGCCCCCCATGATGTTCATAGGATTGCCGATATGCTGGTGAAGTTCTGGGTGGAAGCTGCAAAATTTCAACTGGAACGAATCCCAAGTTTTTACGGCGGCATCGGCTCATTTTACTATTATGCCTGGGCTCCTAAAAAAACAGTCTGGTATCAGGAAGACGCCGTAACATTACTTTCTCCCGATCTTTATTCGGAATTCATCGAGGAACGAATACGTACTATTGTTAATTCTCTTGACGGAACAATAATGCATCAGCACTCAACGGGATTCGTTCCGACCGAATCTTACTTGAAAATGAATTTTCATGCTCTCGAACTTCATATTGACGAGGGCGGACCTTCTGCCGAAGAGCTTAGCGAAAAATACCATTCCATTCTTTCTACCAAACCGTTAATTATTTGGGGTGATATTCCCGAGAAAGATATGGACTGGATATTTTCAAACTTACCTCCGGAAGGATTATCGGTAATTACCATAGTAAAGAATTGCAATGAAGCTAAAGAAATCTGGCATAAGTACCAAAGAGGTAAATAAATGACGGCAAGAGAACGCTTTGATACGGCTCTTCGGCATAAAACGCCTGACCGGGTTCCAATTGATTATCAGGCAAAAAAAGCCATTGATGCTAAGTTGAAAACGTATTACGGAGTTAATAGCGAAAAAGAACTTCTCGATATTTTAGGTTGCGACTTTTATTATTTATCTGCCAGAGATATAAGTCAGAACGAAACGAGCCTCCCGATTTATACCGGACCTAAATTGGAAATGACCGAAAATGAAAGAATTTGTCCTTTCGGTATTAGATTTAAGCGAACTGTTAAAGATGATAAATTTGGGGCGGATGAGGCCATACAGGGCCCCTTGGAAAGCGCAACGACATCCGCGGATATACTCAATTATGAATGGCCTGACCCACGTAATTTTGACTTTGACCTTCTTCTAAAAGAGAGTGAAGAGTTTAAACATAAAGTTATTATCGGAGGTTTTTGGTCCGGAATTTTTGGCGATAGTTACCGAATGTTCGGATTTGAAAATTTCCTTCTTAATTTGGCGATAAATCCTGAATTAATAAAAACCCTTGTCAATAGAATGACCGATTTTTATCTGGAATTAAATGACCGGTTCTTCCATACAATGAAAGGGAAAATGGATATCTTCTTTTTCGGAAATGATTTCGGAAGCCAAAACGGCCTTCTTTTTGGTAAAGAGCAATGGGATGAAATATTCTTAGAAAACTATCGAAAATTGGTAAATCTCGCAAAAAGTTACAATTATAAGGTAATGGCACATTCTTGTGGATCTATTGTTCCTCTTTTGGACAGATTTATTGAAATCGGAATTGATATTATTGATCCCGTGCAAACTACGGCTGCGGGTATGGATCCAAAAATCTTAAAAGATCAATTCGGAGATAAAATAGTTTTTCATGGGGCCATTGATACGCAGAAGATACTTCCTTTCGGGAGCCCGGAAGATGTCAAAAAACATGTGGAAGATACCATTAATATTTTAGGAAAAGACGGCGGTTATATTATGGTTTCAAGTAATAGTATTCAGAACGATACCCCGGTTGAAAATATAGATATAATGTACAAAACTGCAAGAG
>WFZU01000089.1 GCA_015489405.1 Bacteroidales bacterium | reverse complement strand
TTAGACTTCATCGAAGAACGGACTAACAAGTTAGAACAGATACACCAAGAGATTCTGGGCGGAGATGTCATCCTCCGCGTTGAAAACTCCTCTACCGATGCCAACAAAATTGTTGAAATGAAACTCCTGTTGAAGGGCGATGAGCTTTTTGCAGAAAAACAATCCTCCACATTCGAAAACGCTACGGATCAAGTAGTTGACGCTCTAAAAAGACAGTTAAGAAAATACAAAGAGAGACACACTTCCAAGTAATAAAAAAAAAGTAATAAAAAAAATAAAAAAAAATTTGGTAGTTAAAAAATTCTATCTACTTTTGCACTCCTTTTAGAAGAGGAAGTTGTTACAAAGTATGAATGGTTGAAAAAAGCCAATGTAGCTCAGCTGGTAGAGCAGCTGATTTGTAATCAGCCGGCCGGGGGTTCGAGTCCCTCCATTGGCTCCTTTTTTCACAAGATATAAGGTATGGGGAGATTCCAGAGCGGCCAAATGGGGCAGACTGTAACTCTGTTGACTTTCGTCTTCGGAGGTTCGAATCCTCCTCTCCCCACACTAAAGCAAGCGGGAGTAGCTCATCTGGTAGAGCGACAGCCTTCCAAGCTGTAGGTGGCCGGTTCGAGCCCGGTTTCCCGCTCTCTTTTTTAGCCGTTGTAGCTCAGTGGTAGAGCGCTTCCTTGGTAAGGAAGAGGTCATGAGTTCAACTCTCATCAATGGCTCATAAAGGTAATTCATGAAAATAAAATAAATTAATTTAATTCATCATTTAATCATAAGAAAATGGCTAAAGAAAAATTTGATCGTTCCAAACCGCACGTGAACATCGGTACAATTGGACACGTAGATCATGGTAAGACGACCCTAACCGCTGCTATCACCAAAGTGTTGGCAGAAGAAGGTTTGGCTGAAGTAACGGATTTTGACTCTATTGACAACGCTCCCGAGGAGAAAGAAAGAGGAATTACTATCAATACGGCACACGTTGAGTATCAAACAGCGAACAGACACTATGCTCACGTTGACTGTCCCGGTCACGCAGACTATGTAAAGAACATGGTTACCGGTGCTGCTCAAATGGACGGAGCTATTCTCGTAGTCGCAGCTACTGACGGTCCAATGCCTCAAACCCGTGAGCACATCCTTCTCGCTCGTCAGGTAAACGTACCTAAATTGGTGGTTTTCATGAATAAGGTAGATATGGTTGATGACCCCGAATTGTTGGAGTTGGTCGAAATGGAAATCAGAGAATTGCTCGATTTTTATGAGTTTGACGGTGACAATACTCCTATTATTCAAGGTTCTGCTTTGGGTGCACTCAATGGCGAACCGGAATGGGTAGAAAAAGTAAAAGAATTGATGAGTGCTTGTGACGAATGGATTCCGTTGCCAGCCAGAGATGTAGATAAACCATTCTTGATGCCGGTTGAAGACGTATTTTCTATCACCGGTCGTGGTACCGTTGCTACCGGAAGAATCGAATCCGGAGTTATCAACGTTGGAGACCCCGTTGAAATCGTTGGTTTAGGTGCCGAAAAAATGAAATCGGTAGTTACCGGAGTGGAAATGTTTAGAAAGATTCTTGACAGAGGTGAAGCCGGAGACAATGCCGGTATCCTCCTCCGCGGTATTGACAAAAAATCCATCGTTAGAGGTATGGTTATTGCCGCTCCCGGTTCAATTACCCCTCACAAAAAATTCAAAGCTGAGGTTTATATCTTGAAGAAAGAAGAAGGTGGACGCCATACTCCTTTCCATAACAAATATCGTCCCCAGTTCTATTTCAGAACTACCGACGTAACCGGTGAAGTAATCCTTCCCGACGGAGTGGAAATGGTAATGCCCGGAGACAACTTGACAATTACCGTTGAATTGATTGCTGAAATCGCAATGAATGTAGGTCTCCGTTTCGCTATCCGTGAAGGTGGTAGAACGGTAGGAGCCGGTCAAGTTACGGAAATTTTGGATTAATTCCGGAAGACACCGCAATAGAGAAATGATTACAAAGGTATCTCACAATGATGAGATACCTTTGTATATCTAATAAAATACGGGCGTAGCTCAGTTGGTAGAGCACTGGTCTCCAAAACCAGGTGTCGAGAGTTCGAGTCTTTCCGCCCGTGCAGAAAAAAGTGAGTGATATGGCTGGTTTTAGCATCGTTAATTATGTAAAGGCAAGTTATGATGAATTAGTTCATAAAGTAACTTGGCCTACATGGAGTGAGCTCCAAAACAGTACAGTAGTAGTCGGGGTGGCAACTCTGCTCATAGCCCTTGTCGTGTACGTAATGGATCTTTCTTTCCAAACAATTATGGAGTACATATATAGTATATTCCATTAACCTTTTTAGAATAGGGAAACATGGCTGAAGAAAAAAATGTAAAAAAATGGTACGTTGTCCGTTCAATGAGCGGACACGAGCAAAAAGTGAAGCGCTATCTTGAAAAAGAAATTGAGCGTCTTCAATTGCAAGACTATATCAGTCAAATATTGATTCCTATCGAAAAAGTTTATCAAATCAGGAAAGGGAAGAAAGTGCTGAAAGAAAGAAATCTCTACCCGGGCTATATCCTGATAGAAGCTGTACTCGTTGGAGAAATTCCACATATTATCAGAACCGTTCCAAGTGTTCTCGGATTTTTGGGACGAGACAATAAGCCGGAGCCCTTGCGTCCTGCTGAGGTAAGCCGTATTCTCGGAAAAGTGGACGAGATGGCTGAAAAGGGCGAAGAAGTCAGCATACCTTTTATCGTAGGTGAACCGGTCAAAGTGATTGACGGACCGTTTAACAGTTTTTCCGGAATCATTGAAGAAATCAATGAAGACAAAAAGAAATTGAAAGTAATGGTTAAAATATTCGGACGGAAGACTCCCCTCGAATTAGGTTTTATGCAAGTAGAAAAAGAATAATTGAAATTATCAGATTGAGCTGTTACGCTGATAAATACAAACAATAATTATTATGGCAAAAGAAGTAGAAGGATTAATTAAGTTACAAATCAAGGGTGGTGCTGCAAATCCATCTCCTCCCGTTGGTCCTGCCTTAGGTGCCAAAGGGGTGAACATCATGGAGTTTTGCAAGCAATTTAACGCCCGGACACAAGATAAAGCAGGACAAGTACTTCCTGTCATTATCTCCGTGTTCAAGGATAAATCCTTTGAATTTATTATCAAAACTCCCCCTGTTGCCGTTCAGATAATGGGAAAAGCCAAGATTACCAAAGGCTCGGCAGAGCCTAACCGTGTCAAGGTTGCAACCATTACCTGGGATGATGTACGTGAAATAGCCGAAGGAAAGATGCAAGATTTAAATGCATTTACCGTTGAATCCGCTATGCGTATGGTCGCCGGAACTGCTCGCAGTATGGGAGTGAAAATCAAAGGAAAAGCCCCTTTTGAGAGTAACTAATTAGGTGTTTTAAATTAATTAAAATAGCACAAAATGGCTAAAATAACCAAAAAAAGGAAAGAGGCACTATCAAAATTTGATATCAATCTTGAATATTCTTTAGAGGAGGCTGTTGAGCTTGTGAAGAAGACTTCTTACGTAAATTTTGACGAGTCGGTGGATATCGACGTACGCTTGGGAGTTGACCCTCGTAAAGCGGATCAAATGGTAAGAGGTTCTGTTACACTACCTCACGGAACAGGTAAAGTTGTCAGAGTTTTAGTTCTCTGCACCCCTGATAAAGAAGAGGAAGCAAAAGAAGCCGGAGCCGATTATGTTGGCTTAGATGAGTATATCACCAAGATTCAAGGTGGATGGACGGATGTGGATGTCGTCATCACTATGCCTAGCGTAATGGGTAAGGTTGGAAAATTGGGAAGAATTTTAGGTCCAAGAGGACTTATGCCCAATCCTAAAACCGGTACGGTTACTATGAACGTGGGGGATGCTGTCAGAGCCGCAAAAGCCGGTAAAGTTGATTTCAGAGTTGATAAGACGGGTATTGTCCATTCGACAGTCGGGAAAGTATCATTTGACAACGGAAAATTATTGGATAATATTCATGAAATCTACAACATGATACTGAAACTGAAGCCGGCAGCCGCCAAAGGTACTTACGTGAAAAGCCTGTATATTTCCAGTTCTATGGGACCTGGCATAAAGGTAGATCCTAAGACCGCTTCTGTATAATCAAAAAATTGAAAAAATGACAATAGCAGAAAAAACGAAACTGATAGAGTCTCTGGTGGAGCAATTAAACAACAGCAGTGTTGTGTATCTGGCAGATATTTCAGGACTCAATGCAGAGGCTACGAGCAATTTGAGAAGACAATGCTTTAAGGAGAATATTACCTTACGAGTGGTAAAAAACACACTTTTGAGTAAGGCTATGGATAAATCCGAAAAAGACTTCTCCGAATTAATGGGTACGCTCAAAGGGCACAGTGCCTTGATGCTTTCCGAAGTTGGTAACGCTCCTGCCCGCTTGATTAAGGACTTCCGTAAAAAAGACGAGAAACCCCTGATCAAATCCGCATACATTGAAGAGATGACATATATCGGTGATGACCAAATCGATTTCTTGGCAAGTATCAAGTCCAAGGAAGAATTGATTGGAGACATTATTGCACTCCTGCAATCGCCGGCTAAGAATGTTATTTCCGCTTTGCAGTCCGGTGGACAGAAATTGAGCGGTATATTGGAGACCTTATCAGAAAAAGAGAATTAAAAAAATTTATTAGAAACTTATTTAAATAGTAATACAATGGCAGACTTAAAACAATTTGCAGAACAATTAGTTAATTTAACGGTAAAAGAAGTTAATGAATTAGCTGAAATTTTAAAGGAAGATTATGGTATTGAACCGGCAGCCGCTGCAGTAGCAGTAGCAGGTCCGGCAGCAGCCGCCGAGGCAGCCGAAGAAAAAACAGAATTTGATGTTATCTTGGCAAATGCCGGTCCTTCCAAATTGAAAGTTGTAAAACTTGTTAAAGAACTGACAAGTTTAGGATTGAAAGAAGCTAAGGGATTAGTGGATTCCGCTCCTACAGCTATCAAAGAAGGTATTCCTAAAGATGAGGCTGAAAGTCTCAAAACCCAACTCGAAGAAGTGGGTGCTGAAGTCGAAATTAAGTAAGCATACTTCTTCCGGATTCATAATTAGACACCTCTCAAACAGCACTGTTTGGGAGTGTCTAATTTTGCGTATAATGACATTTCGTTTTCATTATACTCATTGTTTTTTTTATTTTCAACCTAAAAATTTTTAAGTCTTGACAAATACAGGTACCGAACGAATCAATTTTGGAAAGACCAAGGTTAAGTACGATTATCCCGATTTTTTAGATGTTCAATTGAAGTCTTTTAGAGACTTTTTTCAGCTTGAGACCAATCCGGATGACCGTACTAATGATGGTCTTTTTAAGGTTTTTAGTGACAATTTTCCCATCTCGGATGCAAGGAACCTCTTTGAATTGGAATTCTTGGACTACTATGTCGATCCTCCAAGATATTCTATCGAAGAGTGTGTCGAAAGAGGTTTAACCTATAATGTTCCGTTGAAGGCTAAACTGAGACTATCATGTAATGACCCTGAACACGAGGATTTCGAAACGATTACGCAAGATGTCTATTTGGGGATGATTCCTTATATGACTCCAAAGGGCACATTCTTGATTAATGGAGCCGAAAGGGTTATTGTCTCTCAGTTGCACCGCTCGCCCGGTGTTTTCTTCGGTCATCATAAACATGCTAACGGGACCACTCTCTATTCGGCGCGTATCATTCCTTTTACCGGCTCATGGATGGAATTTTCCACGGACATCAATAACGTTATTTACGCCTACATTGACCGTAAGAAAAAACTTCCATTGACAACACTCCTGAGAGCTATCGGGTATGAAAAGGATAAAGATATTCTCGATTTGTTCGGCTTGGCTGATGAAGTTAAGGTTAGCAAAACCGCACTCAAGCGTCTTGTAGGACGCAGGTTGGCTGCCCGTGTTGTCAAAACATGGTTGGAAGATTTTGTGGACGAGGACACTTCGGAAGTCGTTTCTATTGAACGGACGGAAGTTATCCTTGACCGCGAAACAATCTTGGAAAAAGAACATATACCTCTCATTCTCGAAGCCGAAGTAAAAACCATCCTGCTTCACAAAGATGAGACTATTACACAAGATTACTCTATCATTTTCAATACGTTGCAGAAAGACCCGGCAAACTCCGGGAAAGAAGCATTAGAGTATATATACCAACAATTACGTAACGCACAACCCCCGGACGAAGAAACGGCACGGGGAATCATTGACAATTTGTTTTTCTCTGAAAAGAGATACGATTTGGGATTCGTCGGAAGATTTAGAATAAACAAAAAGTTAAATCTGGATATTCCTCCCGAAACACGTGTTTTGACAAAAGTTGACCTCATCAGTATCATTAAACATTTGATAAAGTTGATTAATGCCAAAACACTTGTTGACGATATTGACCACCTGAGTAATCGCCGCGTGCGTACTGTCGGGGAACAGTTATACGCTCAGTTTGCCGTGGGACTCACCCGTATGTCCCGGACCATTCGCGAACGGATGAATGTACGTGATAACGAAGTGTTCACGCCCACCGATTTGATTAATGCCAAGACCTTGTCTTCGGTGATTAATTCATTTTTCGGGACGAACCAATTGTCGCAGTTTATGGATCAAACCAATCCATTGTCCGAAGTTACTCACAAACGCCGTGTATCCGCATTAGGACCCGGAGGACTTTCACGCGAAAGAGCCGGATTTGAGGTACGGGATGTCCACTATACGCACTACGGACGTTTGTGTACTATTGAAACTCCCGAAGGTCCGAACATCGGTTTGATTTCATCTTTAACGGTTTACTCAAAAATTAATGAACTTGGTTTTATTGAGACTCCCTACTATAAGGTAGAAAACGGCAAAGTCCTCTTTGATGAAGGACCGGTTTATTTGAGCGCTGAAGAAGAGGAAGACAAGATTATGGCGCAAGCCAATACTCCGGTCAAAGAAGATGGAGAAATAGCTGTGGACAGACTCAAAGTCCGGGTAGGAGCCGATTATCCGATCGTTGAGAAGGAGAAAGTGGACTATATGGACGTCGCTCCCAACCAAATCACATCTATTGCTGCCTCATTGATTCCATTTTTGGAACATGATGATGCTAACCGTGCTTTGATGGGTTCTAACATGATGCGCCAAGCCGTACCACTTCTCAATCCGGAAGCCCCCATTGTGGGTACGGGTATCGAAAAATACGTTGCTCGTGATTCCCGCGTCCTCATCAATGCCGAAGGAGAAGGGGTAGTAGAATATGTCGATGCCAGGGAAATAAAGGTTCGATATGAAAGATCGGAGATGGAACGGCTTATTAGTTTTGACGAAGATGTCAAAACCTATAAACTCACGAAGTTTAAACGTACCAACCAAAATACAGTCATCAACCTTCGTCCGATTGTTCGCAAGGGAGATAAAGTTACCAAGGGGCAAGTATTATGTGAGGGGTATGCCACCCAAAACGGAGAATTGGCAATAGGAAGAAACCTGAAAGTTGCTTTTATGCCCTGGAAAGGATACAACTTTGAAGATGCCATTGTAATCTCCAAGCGAATTGTCAAAGAAGACCTCTACACTTCCGTACATATCGTTGAATATTCCGTTGACGTAAGGGATACCAAAAGAGGTGTGGAAGAGTTAACAGCTGATATTCCCAATGTCAGTGCTGAAGCTACGAAAGATTTGGACGAAAACGGAATGATCCGTATTGGTGCAGAGGTTAAAGAAGGAGACATCATGATAGGTAAGATTACCCCTAAAGGGGAATCCGACCCCACTCCGGAAGAAAAATTACTACGTGCTATCTTTGGAGACAAAGCAGGAGACGTAAAAGATGCTTCCTTGAAAGCACCTCCTTCTCTGAGAGGTGTAGTCGTCGACAAACGCCTATTTGCCCGGAAAACAAAAGACGGCAGATTCAGCCGTACAGAAGAAAAAGAAGAAATTGCTAAACTTACCGAAGAGTATAACAAAGAGAATGCTAAACTTAAAGCTAAATTAGTTGAAAAACTGAGTGCTTTAATTTTAGGACGCTCATCGCAAGGAGTTTATGACAAATACAAACAACTTATTGTTCCCAAGAAAACAAAGTTCACCCAAAAATTATTACACCGGATTAATTACGTGGACATTAATTCCAAAAAATGGGTAGCCGATAAAGAAAGGAACAATTTAGTTAAAATCCTTATCAACAACTATATTATCCGGTATAAGGAGCTATTGGGTATTTACAACCGGAAGAAATTCACGATTAGCGTGGGAGATGATATGCCCAACGGTATTGTGAAAATTGCGAAGGTCTTCGTAGCTAAAAAACGGAAGTTGAAAGTCGGAGACAAAATGGCAGGCCGCCATGGTAACAAAGGTATCGTGGCACGTATTGTCCGGGAAGAAGATATGCCCTACTTGGCTGACGGAACCCCCGTGGATATCGTGTTGAACCCCTTAGGCGTTCCCTCCCGGATGAATTTGGGACAAATCTACGAAACTATCTTAGCATGGGCCGGACAAAAATTAGGCTTGAAATTCTCTACGCCTATTTTTGATGGTGCCAGCATTGATGAAATCAATGAATATCTGGTGAAAGCAGGTTTGCCCGAAAACGGAAAAGTATATCTTTACGACGGAGAAACCGGAGAACGTTTTGACCAACCTGCTACGGTGGGATTGATTTATATGCTCAAACTGCACCACATGGTAGATGATAAAATGCATGCACGTTCTATCGGTCCTTATTCGTTGATTACCCAACAACCACTCGGTGGTAAGGCTCAGTTCGGAGGTCAACGTTTCGGGGAAATGGAAGTCTGGGCATTGGAAGCTTTCGGTGCATCCAATATCCTGCAAGAGGTGCTTACCGTAAAATCGGATGATGTTACGGGACGCTCCAAGACCTACGAGAATATTGTCAAAGGAGAGAATCTGCCCAAACCGAATACTCCCGAATCATTCAATGTCTTGGTTAATGAATTGAGAGGTTTATCCCTTGATCTTACTTTTGAGAAGTAGAAAGATTGAGTAATTTAGTTTTTGAAAATAAAAAAATACAATAAATGGCTTTTAAAAAAGACGCAAGGACTCCCAGTGAGTTTTCATCCATTACCATTAGTTTAGCTTCTCCGGAAGTGATTCTTGAAAGGTCTCATGGTGAAGTTTTGAAGCCGGAAACCATCAACTATCGTACTTATAAACCCGAAAGAGACGGTTTGTTTTGTGAGCGCATCTTTGGTCCGGTAAAAGATTATGAATGTCACTGCGGAAAATATAAAAGGGTAAGATACAAAGGTATTGTCTGCGACCGGTGTGGAGTGGAAGTAACCGAAAAGAAGGTTAGACGCGAGCGTATGGGACATATCGAACTTACCGTTCCTGTGGTTCATATCTGGTTCTTTAAATCTTTGCCCAGCAAAGTGGGAGCCCTCTTAGGACTCAAGATGAAAGAGCTGGAATCTGTTATTTATTATGAAAAATATATTGTTATCCAACCCGGAGTCAAAGCAGCAGACGGATATGAGGAATTGAACCTTATCTCCGAGGAGGAATATTTCGAAATAATGGACTCCATCCCGGACAATCATCTTTTGGAAGACACTGATCCGAATAAGTTTATTGCCAAAATGGGAGCGGAAGCCATTTATGATTTACTTGCCGGACTGGATTTAGACCAACTCTCCTATGAATTAAGACATAAGGCAGACACGGAAACTTCCCAACAACGGAAGAAAGATGCCCTGAAAAGATTGCAAGTCATTGAGGCTTTCAGAGAAGGACAAAAGAAAATTGAAAATCGCCCCGAATGGATGGTACTGAAAATCGTACCCGTCATTCCTCCCGAGCTGAGACCTTTGGTACCGCTCGACGGCGGACGGTTTGCAACCTCCGACTTAAATGACTTGTATCGCCGGGTAATCATCCGGAACAACCGTCTGAAAAAGTTGATTGAAATTAAAGCTCCCGATGTCATTATGCGTAATGAAAAACGCATGCTTCAGGAAGCCGTGGATTCCTTAATCGACAACTCGAGAAAAGCAACGGCAGTCAAAGCGGATGGCAAACGTCCTTTAAAATCTTTGAGTGACAGCTTAAAAGGAAAGCAAGGACGTTTTCGTCAAAACCTTTTGGGTAAACGTGTGGATTATTCCGGTCGTAGCGTAATCGTGGTAGGTCCGGAGTTGAAACTCAACGAATGTGGTCTCCCGAAAGAAATGGCGTCCGAACTATTTAAACCCTTCATTATCCGGAGGTTAATGGAACGCGGAATCGTAAAAACGGTCAAATCTGCGAAAAAAATTGTGGAAAGAAAAGACCCTGTTGTATGGGATATTTTAGAAAATATTCTGAAAGGGCACCCCGTTCTGCTTAACCGTGCTCCAACCCTGCACAGACTGGGGATTCAAGCTTTTCAACCCAAGTTGATTGAAGGAAAAGCCATCCAGTTGCACCCGCTTGCCTGTACGGCTTTCAACGCTGACTTTGACGGAGACCAAATGGCAGTGCATGTACCGCTGGGAAATGCCGCTGTTTTGGAAGCACAAATGCTGATGTTAGCCTCACACAATATTCTTAACCCTGCCAACGGAGCGCCTATCACGGTACCTTCGCAAGACATGGTTTTGGGCTTGTACTACATGACCAAAGAACGTACCGGCACACCCGAAGAACCTATCAAAGGAGAAGGTTCCGTATTCTACGGTCCCCAAGAGGTAATCATTGCTTATAATGAAGGAAAAGTTGACCTCCATGCCAAAATCAAAGCGCGTGTTGAGGATATCAATGAAAAGGGCGAGCTTGTTAAAAGAATCATTGACACCACGGTTGGACGTGTATTGTTCAACGAAGTCGTCCCCAAAGAGGTTGGATATATTAACCAAGTACTTACCAAGTCATCTCTCCGTGGAATTATCGGAAAAATATTCAAACTCACAGGTAATGCCGTTACCGCCAAATTCTTAGATGACATCAAGGAAATTGGTTATCACAACGCTTTCAAAGGAGGTCTATCCTTCAATCTGGGAGATGTTCTTATCCCTGACATTAAAGAAGAGCTGGTAGAAGAAGCCAGACAACGCGTGGAAGAGGTGAAGAACAATTACAATATGGGATATATCACTAATGTGGAAAGATACAACCAAATCATCGATATCTGGACACATGCCAATGCAAAATTATCCGACATTTTGATGGATGAAATCTCTAAGGATCAACAAGGTTTCAATCCGATTTATATGATGCTGGACTCCGGTGCACGGGGCTCAAAGGAGCAAATTCGTCAAATTTCAGGAATGAGAGGTTTGATGGCAAAACCGAAAAAATCAGGAGCGACCGGCGGAGAAATTATCGAGAATCCTATTTTGGCAAACTTTAAGGAAGGGCTATCCGTATTGGAATACTTTATCTCTACGCACGGTGCCCGTAAAGGTTTGGCTGACACCGCACTGAAAACAGCAGATGCCGGTTATCTGACACGCCGTTTGGTAGATGTTGCACAAGACGTGATCATTACCGAGGAAGATTGTGGAACCTTACGTGGTCTCTCTGTTTCTGCATTGAAAAAGAATGAAGAAATTGTAGAATCACTGTACGATAGAATCTTGGGTAGGGTTACGCTCTATGATGTTTATCACCCCGAAACCGGTAAATTGATTGTGGAAGCCGGAGAACAAATTGACGAGGAAATCGCTGCTGCTATTGAAGAAGCAGGTATCCAATCCGTTGAAATTCGTTCCGTATTGACTTGCGAAAGCCGTAGAGGCGTCTGCGAAAAGTGTTACGGACGGAACCTTGCTACCAATATGATGGTTCAAAAAGGTGAAGCGGTAGGAGTCATTGCTGCACAATCTATCGGAGAACCGGGAACACAGCTCACCCTGCGTACCTTCCACCAAGGGGGTGCTGCCGGAAACGTTGCTATTGAAAATAAAATTATTGCTTCGCACAAAGGTATTTTGCGAATTGATGATTTACGTTCTGTTCCTTACAAGGATGATGAGGGAAGGAAATACGATGTTGTCATCGGACGTTCTGCCGAAATGCGGATTTTGGATGAAAAATTGGGCGTTACTTTATCCTCAACGAATATTCCATACGGTTCCAGATTATTCTTCAAAGATAAGGATATCGTAAATAAGGGAGACGTTATTGCTCAATGGGATCCCTACAACGCGGTTATCTTAACCGATGTATCGGGAACCGTTGAATTTGTGGACCTCATTGAAGGACAAACATTTAAAACGGAATCCGACGAGCATACCGGTTATATGGAAAAGGTTATCATCGAACCGAAACAAAAGAAATTAAATGCCGCTATTAAGATTATTCAAAAAGACGGAACCGAGCGTTCATTTGACTTACCTGTAGGCGCACGTATCGCCGTCGAAAACGGTGCAAAACTGAAAGCCGGGGACGTATTGGTCAAGATTCCGAGAACGCTTGGAAAATCCGGAGACATCACCGGAGGTCTTCCACGGGTTACCGAGCTATTCGAAGCCCGTAATCCGTCCGATCCCGCTATCGTATCCGAGATTGACGGTATCGTAAGTTTCAGAAAGAAACTCAAACGCGGTAACCGGGAAGTCATCATCACTTCCAAGACCGGAGAAGAGAAACGCTATCTGATTAAGACTACCAAGCAGATATTGGCACAAGAAAATGACTTTGTGAAATCGGGAACTCCGTTATCCGAAGGAGCCTTTACTCCGGCTGATATTCTGGCTATTAAAGGACCCAAAGCGGTACAAGAATACATCGTCAATGAAGTACAGGAAGTGTATCGTCTGCAAGGTGTGAAAATCAACGACAAACACTTTGAGGTAATCGTACGTCAAATGATGCGCAAGATCATGGTCGAAGACGCCGGAGACACGAAATATCTTGAAGGTGAATTAGTTGACAAATATGACTTCTTTGCTCATAATGACTGGATATTCAATAAAAAAGTGGTTGTTGATGAGGGTGATTCCCAAAACTTGCGTCCGGGGATGATTATTGATCCGCGCAAATTGAGGGAAGAAAATTCCCGCCTCCGTAGATTGGATAAGAAATTGGTCCAAGCCAGAGATGCAAAAGCAGCTACCGGACGGCAAGTCCTGCAAGGCATTACACGTGCTTCCCTGCAAACAAAAAGTTTTATCTCTGCGGCTTCTTTCCAAGAGACTACCAAAGTACTTACCAAAGCTGCCATTAGTGCAAAACAGGATAACTTGGAAGGCTTGAAAGAAAACGTAATCGTCGGGCATAAAATTCCCGCAGGAACCGGTTTGGAGGAATACGATCAACTTATTGTCGGTTCTAAAATTGAGTATGATATCTTGACCGAAGCAAGAGAAAAGGAAGAAGAACAAGAAAGGGATGAGTTAACGGAAAAAGAATAATATTATAATGGAAGACAAGAAAAAAAATCAAATCAATTTGGAATTAAGTGGGGAAGTAGCCGAAGGAGTGTTTTCCAATCAGGCTATGATTACACATTCTCCTACGGAATTTATTATTGATTTTGTAAAAGTCTTACCCGGGTTTCCTAAACCTAAGGTGAAATCACGAGTTATTCTTACCCCCCAGCACGCTAAGCGTTTGTTGGCTGCCCTGAATGATAATATCAGAAAGTATGAGTCTGTGCACGGACGGATATCCGAGATAGAACAAATACCGATGAATTACGGCAATCCCAAGGGGGAAGCCTGATTCCGGAATCTGACATTACATAGAGCTTGTCTATAATGTCCGACTTCTGCGTTATGCTCGTTCTGAAACCAATCATTGACGTAAGCCAACTCCTTTGCTTTCAGAACTTCATAAGCCTTGAATTTGAACATTCCAGCTCAAGCTCTTGACTTTATGGACAGACACTACATAAAAAAGTCCCGCCTTAGCGGGACTTTTTTGTTATGGCTGTTTTTGATGATCTTCGTGAAATCTTTTCAACCTTGTTCGTAAATCATCGAATTGTTCTCTTTGTACCAGCGAGACACAAGCCCTGACCCCTTCGTCATGATCACTGCCGGCAATAACCAAAGAGATGGCACTTACACCATAAAAAAGCAAATCATGCAATAGCTCTTTGGCTGTCATACCCGGATAAGAGAAAGTGAAATAAAACCCATCGGCAATGGGCTCATCCATATCTTTATCATACACAATTTGAAATCCATTCTCCAAGAATATTTCTTTCATTATTTTTGCCTTTTCGCCGTAATCTTTGACGGCTTCCGTCAGATTTATTTCTCCGTCGTTCACAGCACGCAACATCGCCGTCAGTGCATATTGGGAAGAATGTGATACGCCGGCAGTCAATGTGTACATAGCACCGTAAACCATGGAATATCCTAAACGGTCGGTTGAGAAATAGCGCAATAAGCCCTCCGCTCTGGCATAAAACAATTTATCGGACAAAACCATCATCCCTATCCGCTGTCCGGCATAACTGAATACTTTGGAACTGGAAATAAGCAGCAACCAATTGTCCGTATATTTAGCCACCGTAGGTTGGTAAGGAGGTTTCCCGGGTTGTGAGAAATCTTTCCTGAAGTCCATACCGAAATAAGCCAAATCCTCTATTACCGTAACGTTGTACTTGGTAGCCAACTCCCCGATAATTTGCAATTCTTCTTCCGTAAAACATATCCAGGAAGGGTTATTAGGATTGGAATAAAGGATGGAGGAAACCTCTCCGGTGGAGAGAAAAGATTCTAACTTTCCCCTCAATTTCTCACCTCGATAGTTATAGACATCAAAAGAGAAATACTCCTGTCCCAAAGCCTTACATTGTTGTTTTTGAACGGGGAAACCGGGGTCAATAAAGAGCGTACCTTTTCTTTCCGGATACATCCGGTTGACAGTCATAAAAGCCATAAAAGCCCCTTGCATAGCTCCCACCGAAGGGAAAACCGTTTCTTCGGAGACATCAATGTCTAAAAACAGTTTGACAAAACGCTTGATTTCCTTTTTCAAAGGAGCAATTCCGAAGATATCGGGATATATAGCTGCCACTCCCTTCTGCAAAGCATCAATCTCAGCTTCCACACCCACTTGTGTGGGCGGTAAACCGGGGACTCCCATCTCCATACGGATAAATTTTTCTCCGGTCTCCTCCTCTATTTCATCCACTAGTTTTTTTATTTCACGAATGGTAGCCGTAGCAATATTCTCTATTCTTCTTTCCTCCAGTTTTCTGCTGACGACTTCGTAATCTATGGGTGTATTTTTTTTCATAATCGTAAAAAATTAAATAAAAAAAGGCTCACGAAGAGCCCTTTAATTATGAATTAACTAATATATAACCAAAATAATACATTGTGTAATACGCATTAGTGTTTGTCTATTAAGTCGGGAGTCTTGGCTAGAATGTTCAAGAACAAAACTTGCGAAATGCTCAAAATCAAGGAGTTGACTTCTGTCAATGAAGTTTTGAGTATGAGCGTAACGAAGTTATTGGACATTATAGACAGACTCTCATTAAGCCTTATTCAATACTTTCGCCATCGTTGCACCGATCTCAGCAGGAGAATCGACGACATGTATTCCGCTATTGCGAAGGATTTCTTTCTTGGCTTGTGCCGTATCGGCTTTTCCTCCGATGATAGCACCGGCATGTCCCATCGTTCTCCCTTTGGGGGCGGTGGCACCGGCGATAAAACTGACAACCGGTTTGGTACCATGCGCTTTGACATAAGCGGCTGCTTCAGCTTCCATATTTCCACCGATTTCACCAATCATCACAATCCCTTCGGTATCCGGATCATTCATAAATAATTCAACGGCATCTTTGGTAGTAGTCCCGATGATAGGATCGCCTCCGATACCAATAGCGGTAGATTGTCCCAAACCGAGTTTGGTCAATTGATCCACGGCTTCGTATGTCAAGGTTCCCGAGCGGCTAACGATACCGATGCTTCCTTTTTTGTGAATAAACGCTGGCATAATTCCTATTTTAGCTTCACCGGGGGTGATAATTCCCGGGCAGTTGGGACCGATAAGACGGGAATCCTTATCCGAGAGATAGGCTTTAACCTTAACCATATCTGCAGTAGGAATACCTTCGGTAATACAAACGATAACTTTGATTCCGGCATCCGCAGCTTCCATAATAGCATCCGCAGCAAATGGAGGAGGTACAAAAATGACGGATGTATTGGCACCGGCATTTTTCACGGCTTCTTCCACCGTATTGAAAACAGGTCTGTCGAGGTGCGTTTGCCCCCCTTTGCCGGGAGTAACACCGCCGACGACATTAGTACCGTATTCAATCATCTGGGATGCATGAAAAGTTCCTTCCGAACCGGTAAATCCTTGAACTACTACTTTTGAATCTTTGTTTACTAAAATACTCATATCTGTATATATTTTCTATTTTTTTGGGCGCAAAAGTACATTAAAATTAATTTTGAATGAATATAAACTTCTTTTTTTCTTTATTTTCTATCGTGAACACATCGACAGCTTTATCCACTGAAACAAAAATACTTTTTTCCTACCAAACTTCACCACGAAGATTAAGCCCTGTTGCATTGACAATAGTCAAGCTGAATATTTCGTTTTTTTGACAAGCCTCATACAAAACTTCTTTTATTCAGTAACAATTTGAATGATATGCGGTTATTTTGTTGATTATTTTTAGCTAAAACACAAAAATGATTGTCATATTCCGTTCTCTTCCCTCCTGAAACTCGCAAACAGGGAGTCTGATTTTGTACTTTTGAGACGCATTGTTAAGATTTCAAAAAATGTTTTATATCGTAGTTTTTTTTTTCGTAACTTTGCGCAAAATTTTTTTGCAATATTACGTATATGAAAAAAGCGAAGATACTGTTTGTCTCTCATGAGATTATGCCATTTGTAGAGGAAACACGCATAGGCAGGGTAGCCCGTTATTTACCTCAAGCAACACAAGAAATGGGAAGGGAAATAAGAACTTTTATGCCCCGCTATGGAAATATTAACGAACGAAGAAATAATTTGCATGAAGTCATCCGGCTGTCCGGAATGAATATTATCATAAATGATAAAGACAATCCTTTGATAATCAAAGTAGCGTCCATCCCAAAAGCGAGAATGCAGGTATATTTCATTGATAATGAGGACTTTTTCAAACGAAAGTTTAAAGTTACGGATGCGGACGGGAATTTTTTTGAAGACAATGATGAGCGGATTATCTTCTATTCCCGTGGAGTTATGGAGACGATTAAACAATTGAGATGGAGTCCGGATCTGGTTAGTATTCACGGATGGATGGCAGCCTTGGTTCCGCTTTATCTCAAAACAATGTACGGCGGAAGTACTTTGTTCAGCTTCGCCAAAATAGTTACTACCCTGTACGATGATGCTTTTGAAGGGAAGATGCGGGAAGAATGGATAGATAAATTGAAATATGACGGTATAGGTGATGAATATCTCCAACAACTGAAAGGGCTTGACTACCGTTCGATTATGAAATCCGCTATCGATAATTCGGACGCTTTGGTCATGGGAAGCATCACCATTGACAAGGAATTGGACGCTTACGCCCGGGCTTCGGGGAAACCTATTCTACCATACAAAGAAGAAGACCAGTACATTCAAGCTTATAATGAATTTTTTGATGAAATACTGGGTGATGATTTTGAAGGATAGATTTAGAAAAGACTTTTTCCGGGGAGGCTTTGCAATCGTGATTATTCTGTTGAATTTCATTGCCTGCAACAAGGAACCCGAGAGTGTCGGAAAGGGTTTGATGAAAGGGGAAGAATTGGATATCGGATTAGATACGACCAATTTTATACATGCCTATTCATCCCGCTTGGATTCGGTATATACCGGGGGCAAAGGTTTCTATCCCACAGGCAGCATCTATGACGCTGTATTCGGACAAGTCGAGAGCAGCCTCTACTTTAATCTCCGTACTCCCAACAGTTTGCCGTATTTCGATTCTAATGAAATTCAAGTGGATTCGGTAATCTTGTCGCTCAATCTGCTTAATTTTTACGGCGACATTCATACTACACAGACTTTTCACGTCTTTCAATTGGCTCATCCTTTTGACACCAACAAAAATTACTTCTCCACAGATGTCATTCCGCTGAATCTTGACCGCGGCGAATTGGGAAACCGCACTTTTTCCGCCCAATCACTCTCCTCAGAGATTGCAGAGAATAACAGTGTAAATTTGCGTATTCATTTGGACCCGGTCAAAGTAGGAGAATATGTTCTCAATATGGAAAATGACATTTTACAGTCCGGAATTAATTTTGCGAAACAATTCAAAGGGCTTGCCGTCATTCCCGAACCGGTACAGGAAGCTAATAAGGGTTTTATGTCCTTTGTTGATTTCTCCGACATTGCACCAAAAGTAACTATTTACTACAATGACACCTCCTACTCCTTTAAAATGATACCGGGCACGAGCAATGTTTTTGCCAATTACCGGCATAACTATCTTGTTTCGGAAGATGAGGTGTTCAAACAACAGATTTTGGATGGGGACACCACAAGCGGCAGTTCAAGTATTTATTTGGAAGGAATGACCGGAGTGCGCTCCCTCCTCTCCTTTCCGGGAATCAAAAATTGGGTGAATAACCGGAAACTCTTTATTCACCAAGCCGTATTATTCCTTCCGGTGGAGCTGAACGAAAACCGCTCTTTCGAACCGCCAAGTAAGCTAAAACTGATGATGAAGACCGATTCGAGTATCGTTTCGCTACCGGACGAGGTACATGGGACGCTTTCCGGCGGAACGTACAGTGCTGTAAATAATCGTTATGAATATACGATTACGATGTATATCCAGGAATTAGTCAACGGAAGTTTGGATTATCCGCTTCAACTTATGATGAGTGGCGAATCCTACATTCCCAACAGGGTAAAGTTTTCCGGAACTTCTCCGGACTTGGGCAGGAATATCCGTTTAAAAATAGTGTATTCGGAATTATAATTATCAAAAACTAATTTTTATATGTGTGGAATTGTTGCATATATCGGACATAAAGAGGCATATCCGATACTTATCAAAGGCTTACAACGTTTGGAATACCGGGGATACGACAGTGCCGGAGTAGCCCTGCTGAACGAAAAGATTAATTTGTTTAAAACGAAGGGGAAAGTATCCGAATTGGTGTCTCATACCGCTCATAAAGACACCCAAGGAACTATAGGCATTGCGCATACCCGCTGGGCAACACACGGGGAGCCTAATTCAACCAATGCTCACCCTCATTTTTCGGAGTCGGAGAATATTGCCATCATTCACAATGGAATCATTGAAAATTATGAATCTATCAGAGAGTTCTTGTTACAAAAAGGGTACAAATTCCGGAGTGAAACAGACACGGAAGTCCTGGTGCAATTAATAGAAGATGTAAAAAAAGAAGGAAATTATTCACTTTTTGAATCCGTTCGCATAGCGCTTAACCAAGTCGTGGGAGCTTATGCTATAGCGGTTATCTCAACGGATGAACCGGACAAGGTAGTGGTTGCCAGAAAAGGAAGCCCATTGGTCGTCGGAATCGGTAGTGAGGGAGACTTTTACGTTGCTTCTGATGCGGCACCTATCGTCGAATACACAAAATCCGTTTACTATCTGGACGACGAAGACATTGCGTGTCTCAAAGCCAATGAAAAATTACACCTTAAAACTATCAAGAATGAAGTGAAAGACCCCCTGACTGAAGAACTGGATCTGAATATTGATGCACTTGAAAAAGGTGGTTTTGAACATTTTATGTTAAAAGAAATTCACGAACAGCCGGACTCTATTTTAGATAGTATGCGGGGACGGATAAGTGCAAAAGACAATACCGTAAAACTCGGGGGGGTAGAAGATTACGAAAAACATATCTTGGATGCCCACCGCATCATCATGGTAGCTTGCGGCACCTCCTGGCATGCCGGACTCGTAGGCGAATACCTGTTTGAAGAATTAGCCAGAATCCCGGTAGAAGTGGAATACGGGTCGGAATTCAGATATCGCAACCCTATTATCACCAACGACGATGTCGTAATCGCTATTTCCCAATCCGGTGAAACCGCAGATACCTTGGCTGCCATCGATCTGGCGAAGCGTAAAGGAGCCCTGTTGCTGGGAATCTGTAATGTGGTCGGGTCCTCTATTGCCAGAGCTACCCATGCCGGTGTCTATACGCATGCCGGTCCCGAGATTGGTGTTGCCTCCACCAAAGCATTCACGGCACAGGTTACCGTGCTGACCTTGATCGCCTTGCGTCTGGGTTTCTTGAAAAAAACAATCGAAGAACCGGTCTATCATTCCTTGATCAAAGAGTTGGAAGATATTCCCAATAAAGTGGAGGAAGTTTTGAAAACCGAAAAATTGATCAAAGAAATTGCAGCGAAATTTAAAGACGCTCGCAACTTCCTTTACCTGGGAAGAGGTATCAACTTTCCGGTGGCACTGGAAGGCGCTCTGAAATTGAAGGAAATTTCTTATATCCATGCCGAAGGCTATCCCGCCGCAGAAATGAAACATGGACCCATTGCGCTGATTGATGAAAATATGCCTATCGTAGTCATTGCCACCAAGGAAGGTAATTACGAAAAGATTGTTAGCAATATCCAAGAAATAAAAGCCCGTAAAGGCGCGGTCATCGCTGTCGTTAGCAAGGGAGATACCACTGTTGCAGCAATGGCTGACTATGTCATTGAAATACCCAAAACAGAAGAACTGTTAGTGCCCCTGTTGGCAACTATTCCTTTGCAACTTTTATCGTATCATATTGCGGTAATGCGCGGCTGCAACGTGGATATGCCCCGCAATTTGGCTAAATCCGTAACGGTGGAATAGTAGCAATAACAGTCTTGTTTTACCAGATGTTCCGGAGATTTCAGGGACATCCTTGAAGCATTCCGGAGGTAATGGGTTTCACCTTATCTCCGGAATTTTTGTGGTAAGAAATTAACATTATTTTGTTAAGAACTTACAATAAAACGGGAAAAAACAAGTTTTTATCGTCATAACTTTGCAGAAAAGAGAAAGAATATGTTATTAGGAATTTTGTTGCAAGCTACACAAGCAGTAAGTGATACCGCCGCTATGGCGGCAGACCAATTGGGAGGTGAGGGAGAAGTTACCATGTCCTTTTTTGATTTAGCACTCAAAGGCGGATGGGTGTTGGCTGTTTTAGTCATCCTGTCCATCGTGGCTATCTACATTTTTGTAGAGCGCTATGTTACCATTACCAAAGCTTCCAAAGAGGACAAAAATTTTATGAACAGTATCCGTGATTTTATCCATGAAGGAAGGATTGATGCGGCAATAACCCTCTCTAAAAACAACGATACTCCTATTTCGAGAATGATATGGAAAGGGCTTACCCGCATCGGGAAATCCTTGGGAGACATTAACACGGCAATTGAGAATACAGGCAAACTGGAAGTTTCAAAATTGGAAAAGAATGTTTCTACCTTGGCAACGATTTCCGGGGCTGCCCCTATGCTGGGTTTTTTGGGGACGGTCATCGGAATGATACGCGTCTTTTATGATATGTCTATGGCAGGCAATAATATTGATATTGCCTTGCTTTCCAACGGGATGTATCAAGCTATGGTAACTACCGTGGCGGGATTGATTGTCGGGATTATGGCATACGTTGCCTACAATGTTTTGGTATCTAAGATAGAAGGCGTAATATTGCAATTGGAAGCCAGTGCCACCGAATTTATGGACGTACTGCACGAACCTGCTAAATAGAATATTTATGGCAATTGAAATAAGAAATAAAAGAAAGGCGGAAGCAAATATGGCATCCGTGGCAGACTTGGTCTTCCTGCTGCTTATTTTTTTCATCCTGACTTCTACCTTGGTTTCTACCACCGGTGTCAAGCTCTTATTGCCGAAAAGCAACAGTCGAACTGTCGAAGCACAACCCAAACTTGTCCTTTCCATTGATAAAGATCTCAACTACTTCCTGGATGGGGTACAAATGGACGAAGATCAACTTAAAGATGCATTAGTACAAAAATTATCTAAAGTTCAAAATGCTACGATTCGCTTGGAAGCAAATTTCTCCGTACCCCTGCAAGAGGTTGTTAACCTGATGGACTTGGTGAATGAAATCAATAAGACGTTCGGCACCCAACACAAAATAGTGATTGCAACCAAAAGTAAGAGAAGACACAGATAGAAAAAAACCAACAAGTATAATACACTCATGAACAGTAAGACCAAAGGATATATCGCTACCGCAGTATTTCATATCATTCTGATATTGCTGTTGTTGTGGTTTGGTTTTTCCACTCCCCTCCCCTTGCCGGAAGAGGAAGGAGTAGAGGTAAATCTGGGCATGGATGTAAAAGGATTCGGCAAGGTTCAAAAACCCATTGCCAAAACACCTCCTCCGCCACAGAAGAAAACGCCGCCCCCACCCCCTGCAAAGAAAGTTGAGGAAGATATTGCAACGCAAGATGTTGAAGAGACTATAGACGTACCCGAACCGAAGAAAAAACCGGAGAAGAAACCTGAACAAAAGGTAGAGCCGGAGACGAAACCTGCGCCCAAAGAGGTAAAAAAAGAAGAAAAAAAACCGGTATTGAATCCCAATGCGCTCTACAAAAAGAAAAAAGGAAAAGACAAAGCTGCTAATCAGGGAAATACTTCCGGACAGGGAGATATGGGCAATCCCAATGGCAGCAAGGATTCCGATAGCTATAAAGGAAACAGTAAGACCGGCAGCGGAACCACTTGGTCTCTTTCGGGACGAAAAGCCAGAGAACTTCGCAAACCATCCAACGATTTTACCGAAGGGGGTATTGTTGCGGTGAAGATACGCGTCAATCAATACGGGAAAGTCATTAGTGCGGAATACACGCCAAAAGGCTCCACGACCACCGATTCTCATTTGAAAAAATTAGCCATCAGTGCTGCCCTCAAATGCAAATTTAACGTGGACACAAATGCCCCGGAAGTACAACAGGGAACTATTTATTACAACTTTAAGGTGGGAAGATAGCGTTTTCAGCCCTTTTTACTTATCTCCGGGCTTATCCTTATCAAGGACGGATAAATAACTTCCGTCTCTCTCAATCTCTTTGGCAAATTCCGACAGGGTTTGATGTTTGAATTTTTTCAACATCTCTTCCTTGAATGGAGCGACGATATAGTGAACGGGACATGGGTTAGCATCTCCACATTGAGGCAAGCCCATAAAGCATTCCTCAAAAATAGACTTTCCTTCGATCAGGTGCACAATATCACAAACATTGTGTTGCCCGTTTTCCGGCGTAAAATAAAACCCGCCATGAGGACCTTTTACGGAAGAAATGATTCCTCCTTTCGCCAAAGGCTGTAATAATTTCGCAATAAAATGAACCGGCACATCCACTTCCTCGGCAATAGCCTTCACGCCATATTTCTTGTTATCTTTAGAACATTTGGCTAAAAACAAAACCGCTCTAATAGCATATTTACTGGCATTCGTCAACATATCAAATCATTTTGATGCCTCCTTGACATAAAAGCTGCCTCATTCAAAAAATCACAAGGAAACCCTATATCAATAAACCACATATTATCACGGCGCAAAGGTAAAACATTTTTTGAAATAAAGGACGAAATAGTCGTTTTTCCGGATTAACATTCTTTAAATCTATGCTTAACATCTTTTAACGGCGAAAAATAAACGAATGCTCCCTTGGTTTGTATC
>WFZU01000088.1 GCA_015489405.1 Bacteroidales bacterium | reverse complement strand
CTACTGTTAGTACGCAGCAACAGTAGATTTGATGAAGAAAATGTTAATGTTTTTTAATTTCGGCACAATCTTTGAATGAGAACTTTCCGGAAAATAAATATTTGTATTTTTGCACACGGAATTGAAAATAAAAAAATGACAGGATTATGAAAAAAATGATTTTTGTTTTAGTATTGATGATGGGATTTGGTTTGGTAAATGCACAAGAAAAAACAGCCAGAGATTATAAGATTGAAGGAGCGGATGCTTTGAAAACGAAAGATTATAAAACGGCATTGACGGCATTTGAGCAAGCTATCAAATTGTACGAAGCCAATAATAAGCCGGACACTTCTCTCTATTTCAATGTTGGATATTGTGCATACAAAACGAAAGATTACCCGAAAGCCCTGAGTTACTTTGATCGTAGTATTGAGCTCGGATATAAAGTGTGTAAGGCGAAATTTCTCAAAGTCGCTATTTTGAAAAAACAAAAGAAGTCTGATGAGATGTTGGCTTTGGCTGAAGAAGGCTCGAAATCTTGCGTGAAAATGAGGCCGAAGTTTAATAAAATTATCGCCGGTTATCATAAGAAAGTAGCGCTCAAGTCCTACAATAAAGCCTCTAAGAAATTAGCCGCTACCAACAAATATGCTAAGACAAATGTGAAAAAATTTAAGGCTGAAATGCTTAAAGTTCAGAAACTTTTCAAAACGGCATTACCTTTGTTGAAGGAAGCGAAGAAGTATAATCCCAAGGATAAATCCATTCAAGAAGCTATCACGCAATCTAAAAAAGTGATTGCTACAAAATATTAAATATTTTTTGTTTGACATACATAGAAAGTCGTATTTTTACCGCAAAATACGACTTTTTTTTTGTCGTATGCGGAAAGTGTGAAAATAATAACAAAATAGCGCTTTCCGGGGGAATACCTGTTTACTGAAGGAGGATAATAGACTCGGGAAATTCCCCTGAAAGGAAAATAAATAGCGTAAAAATACCGGTGTTTTGAACAAGGTTAGACATAATGAGGATAAAGCGATTGAAGTCGGGCGTATTTTAGCGAAACTAAACATACGTTCATCATTTTATGAGCGACCGTTTCTCCGGTTGAAAACGGATGCGGAAACCAAGTTCAGGGTATATTTGTTTGCTGCCGGAATATGTCATCAAACCTATACCTTGTACCATCCTGCGAAGGACCTCTATGGCTGGGATTTTATGGAATATGCTTTTATCCGTATGCTGGAAAACAATTCGCCTTTGTTGGATACCCGCTACCTGTCCACGCACGATGTTCAAGAGATAAAAAAGGAACTGGTACTGGCTTTCGCCTATGACTCTGAGGTGTCATCTTGCAATCTGGACCGTTTGGACGAAAGGGCGCGAATGCTTCAAGAAATGGGCGTTTGGTTGGAGGTAAATTTTGGCGGAAGTGCACTTGAGTTTTTACGCTCGACGGGGCAGCGATTATATTATCACGGAAAGGGATATTATGAAATGCTGCCTGCCTTGGAAGCTTTTCAAGATCCGATGAAAAAGAAAGCGACCTTTTTCCTGAAATTGGCGAGGGATGCCGGTGTGTTGGATATACTGGATAAAGACCGTTTGATTCCTATTATGGATTATCACATGCAACGTGTTTTGATGCGTTTGGGGTGTGTGGAGATTGTCGATAAAGACTTGTATCAATCCTTGGTGGAGCGAAAACCTCTTCCGTCCGATGTGGAAATCCGGAATGCTGCTATTGAGGCGATGCGGATTATTGCTGCTTCCTCCGGTCATGATTTATTGGTAATGAATGACTTTTTCTGGCCTCATGGTCGTAGTTGTTGCAATGAGACCATGTTGTGCCGGGATAAGGTCTGTGAAAAAAATCCTTGTTCGTTTTTTGTAGCGGTTGAATTGCAAGAACACCGGCACTGCGTATTCGAAACTGTTTGCAAAGCCGCAAAAGAAGAACATTATGCCCGTTTGTGGCAACCTGTGGTGGACACTCATTTTTATTAAATATATTGTTATAAACATCAAAATTTTAGGTTATGTATAAAGCAGTGAGCCCCGAAGAGGCGGTAAAAGTAATCAAATCCAATGACCGGGTATACATACAGGCGGCTGCGGCAGTTCCGCAAAGTCTGATTAATGCGATGACAGCCCGTCATCATGAGTTGCGAAATGTAGAGGTCTGTCATCTGCATCTCGAAGGCGAAACTCCCTATGCGGATCCCAAATACAGGGATAGTTTTTTTATTAATTCGTTCTTTATCGGTGGGAATGTACGGCATACCTTGCAAGCCGGTAACGGTTGCTATACGCCGGTATTTTTAAGTGAGTTGCCATTGCTTTTCAAACGGAAAATTATTCCTTTGGATGTAGCATTGGTTCAGGTTTCTCCTCCCGACAAGCACGGCTATTGTTCCCTCGGCGTAACGGTAGCGGCAACGGTAGCGGCTATCGAAAATGCCAAATATGTTATTGCGGAAATCAATCCGCAAATGCCGCGGACTCACGGAGAAGGAATTATCCATATCTCCGAGTTGGACGCTTTTGTGGAAGTGGACAGGGAACTGCCAAATCATCCACCCAAAACACCTACTGCGGTAGAACAAAAAATAGGGGACTATATCGCCGAGATGATTGAAGACGGAAGTACGCTTCAAATGGGAATTGGGAATATTCCCAATGCCGTGTTGGCGAGACTCGGGAATCATAAAAACATCGGTTTGCATACCGAAATGTTTTCCGACGGAGTGATAGATTTGATTCTGAAAGATGTGATCAATGGAAATATGAAAAACATTGACCGGGGAAGAGCTATTACTACGTTCCTGATGGGGAGTAAGAGATTGTATGAATACGTGGATGATAATCCTTTTATTGAGATGAAAGCGGCGGATTACACCAATAGCGTTGCTATCATTATGCAAAATCCCAAGATGGTCTCTATCAACTCGGCTATTGAGGTAGATGTTACGGGACAAGTTTGTGCCGATTCTATCGGAATGAGAATGTACAGCGGAGTAGGTGGGCAGATGGATTTTATCCGGGGTGCTTCTATCAGCGAGGGAGGGAAACCTATCATCGCCTTGCCTTCGGTTACCAATAAGGGGAGAAGCCGGATCGTTCCTTTCTTGCAACCGGGAGCCGGTGTAGTAACCACACGCGCACACGTGCATTATGTCGTAACGGAATACGGGGTTGCCAATCTCTACGGAAAGACCATTAAGCAACGTATCAAGGCTTTGGTTAACATTGCTCACCCTGACCACCGGGAAAATATTGAACGCCACTATTTTGAAAAGAAAATATATTAACAGGCTTTCAAAAAATGAAAAAAGCCCGGTAAATCCGGGCTTTTTTTATGGGTATGAACGTTTCTTTATATTTATTGTCTAACAGTTTTCCAAGACTTATGAAATTTATAAACGTTGCCTGTGAAATAAAATTTTTTTGAAAAAATTTTTTATGCATTCATTCGCAACTGATTAGCATCTCAGAATACCAAGAGCCTGAGCTATAATGTTCAAGAACGAGTCTGTCTTCCGTACGCACAGGAAGGACTTATGAAATGCTCAAAACCATAGAGTTGACTTGTTACAACGACTGTTTTGAGTATGAGCGTAACGCTTTATTGGAC